>JAOZLU010000037.1 GCA_029934695.1 Desulfobacterales bacterium
TCCCAAATCCCAAATCCCAAATCCCAAATCCCAAATCCCAAATCCCAAATTCCAATACCCAAATTCCAAATAAATTCCAAATTCCAAATAAGACTGAATTTCGGTCATTGAGATTTGAGATTTATTCAACAAGCAGCGCTGCCCCTGCCAGATAGGCCAGCCGTCGCTCAATATCCTCCTCCAAAGACTTCCGGATCATTTCAGGGTCTTTGATCTGCTGATTGTCCTGTTGCGCTTTTAATGTCCCGTTTATTATCATTTCGCTCATTCGGTCAAACAGTGTAGCGCGGTCCCGGGTGCCGTCAAGGAGAGGAATCAGATGCTGAGTCAGCGGATCAGCAGGAACCTGCTCATGACGCAGACTCACCACGCTGGATTCCCCCTGTCCTATCTGATATGCGGCAAGGGGACTCGCCTTTGGCCGTTCGCTTACCTTTCTGACAAAATCACCCTGCCAGGTACGAAGCTCAATGACGTTTGCTGTATAACTTTGGAGCAAATCTGTCGCAAGCATCTGCCGATTCTGCTCCGTGGGTTTTCCCTTCAGAATTTGTGTCTCGTTCAGCCGTTTTGTGGCAGCATCAGACAGCGTGTCAAAATCAAGGGCGTGAGGCCAGTTTTCCCTTAGTATCATCAGCCCTGCCTTGGTCAGAGGGCTGTTTGAGGTGATGGTCTGTTTTTTGGGAGTGCGGAAAGACTTGGCAACACCCGGCGAATAAAGATCTGCCGCACCGCCGGTTTTTTGATCAATATCAGGCATGGCAGACGACGCTATCAGCAGGCCGTTCAGATTCCCTGATCCGAGATTTCGTTTGAGAGGCACACCTTTGTGACACAGAAGCGTCTGCCGGAAGTGGCGATTCCGGAGAAAGTCCATGTATTGCTCTGTGGAAATGATATCTTTGTTGATCTTCTTTAATGTTTCCGCCACTTCTTTGGGGAACCTGCTGGTCAGCATGGTCCCGATATCGGATTCTCCAAGATATTGCAGGCTATATGACATGGCCTGTTCCGCAAACTGATGGAAATAGACCGGTTCATTGACTTCTTCGAGATGGTCGTGAAAAAGATACCAATCCGAAGTACGTTTGATAATGTTCAGTTCATTCTTGAGTAACAAACCGTAAGCGTTGTTTTCAGTGGGAATATAGCGCGCTATGAAATCTATCAGGGCTTTGGCCTGGTCAATACGCTGCTGGGTTCCTTTAAACTGCTTAATATGATAGAGCATCATGTGACGCAGCATCCCGCGCATGTGCCACCCGGGATAGGTGTTGTAACTCACATAAGCAATCCCCCGGGGCGTCAGATTGGCGGAAGCCACGGACAGTATTTTGTCCTGAACATCTTTCGGCACCCATGAGAAAACACCGTGGCAGATAATATAGTCGAAGGCCCCGTAAGCGGCATCCACATCCATAATGCTGGCGTGTTCGATGCGGATATTTTTCAAGTTCATGTCCTGAATGATTTTGCGCCCTGCTGCCACCTGACGGGCGGACATATCCACCCCCACAAACTCGCTGCCCGGGAGGCCGAAGGCCATGGGGATCAGGTTCCCGCCGCTGGCACATCCGAGTTCGAGGACGCGGCACTGAGTTATCGGCGCAGGTGCCAGTCCGAACAACCGTCCTATTGTCGCAAGGCGATCCGGATGGCTTTGGGCAAACGCATGGCTTCCGTAAGGCACTTCATCGTAGCTGGTCTGATTTTCTGTATTTGTCATTTTGTGTTATCCGCGGTCTGTTGTCCGGCTGTTCATGGCAACTGGCAACTGCCCAGTTTTGTATAAACTGCTCCTGCGGGCTTCAGATTGCTCCTGAACAGGATGACCTTGTCCGCAATAAATGTTTCTGATTCAAACCCTCCGAAAGCTTTCATTGCATCAAGAAGTTTTTTTGAATCAATATTTCCTTTTGCCCGGGCAAGAGTGAGATGCCCCTTAAAGGGTCTTTTTTCCTTTGGAAAACCCATATTGCCCAAGTTCTCATCAATGGCCTTTTGTAGCTCAATCAGGGGGAACGTGTCCCCATTCAGTCCCATCCATATCACACGGGGACGTTTTATGCCAGGAAAAACACCGATCCCTTTTACCCCGAGCGAAACTGGCGGCCGGCCCTTTGCAGCCTGGGACATTGCCCCGGTGATCTTCTCTGTGTCGGCCTCATTGATATCCCCTAAAAATTTAAGCGTGATGTGGATGTTTTCCGGACGGACCCACCTCACTTTGAACCCGTAAGATTTCATATTTTCCTGGATTTTGCTGATAAATGACCTGATATTTTCAGGAAGTTCAATGGCGATAAATGTTCGTATGGTATCAGACATAATTAAGCCTTACTGGTTCCCAGGCTCCGCTTGTTGCAAGGCTCTGCCTTGACTGTACGGTTGACACACGAGGCAGAAGCCCTCTGACTATGCGTTCCCACGCGGAGAGCACCCGGGAACGAAATTTTTTAAGACAGTCGTTGAAAAAAACGATCCCACCGGGGAATATAATGTTCATCAAGTTTCAGTGAAAAAAATATGCCTACGGCACGGCCGACAACCAGTTTCCGGTCAACAAATCCGAAAAAGCGTGAGTCCGCGCTGTTATCCCTGTTATCTCCCATCATAAAATAATGTCCTTCAGGAACAACCACCGGATCAAATGAGCGCACTGAAAAGCGTCCGGGTGTGATCATCACCGGATGTTTTTCACCTGAAATATTTTCGTTGAAAAAAAGATAATTCGATTGCTGGTCAGGTTTGATCTGATTGATGATTTCCCGATCAAGGGTTTCATATTTCACAGTCTTTCCGTTGATGAAAAGCTGGTTGTCTGACATGGCAATTCTGTCGCCCGGAAGACCGACAACGCGTTTGACCAGCCGTGTGCCATTCTCAGGTGAGAAAAAGACAACAATATCACCACGTTCAGGATTGCCCCAATATACAATACGCCAAGAGGTGAAAGGGACCTTCAGATCATAAGCCAGTTTGTTTACCAAAAGGCGATCCCCTTCCAAAATGGTCGGTTTCATTGACCCTGTGGGAACATCGTTGAACTCAGCCACCGCAGACCGGAATGTTGTTGCAATCACCAAGGCCACAACAAGGCTGTATCCCCATCCCCGCCAAAACTTCAGTAATTTTTCCTTCCTTATGTCACGCATTGTTATCCTCCTTAAAAAAGATTTCAGGTTTTAAGTTTTAAGAAAAACTGCTATGTACAGGACAAAAATTTTAATTTTGACCTGTGTGACGAAGCCTGAAATTCCCTGATATCCGTTCCTCTGTGCTCAAATTGCCCTGTTTTTCGAGGGAAAGCGAGGAATCGCCGTGATGCCGGGAAGCAGAATGCTGATGTTCAGCCAAAGCAATCTCTGACAGGCGGGAAACATTCACAGAGATTCCTAAGTCCGTTATAATCAGCAAATAATTAAGTTACACAGATATAAACTTGTGCATAGGTACCTCCGTATTTAAAATGCACAAAGGATATATAAGATATTATCAACTAAATCGTTATTTATAATACTATATTATCATACTGTCAACTTTTTTTATCCATCTGTTGATAAGTACCGGCCAAAAATTTTCCGGAATTTTTTTCTTGGAAAACAGCTTTCACAAACCGCGGATGAACGCGGATGAGTCCGCGGCAGACAGCATCTGTGTTTATCTGTGTTCATCTGCGGTTCCTCATACGCAAATATCTGAAAATATATGGCATATCGGCCAAAAATTTTCCGGAACTTTCTATTATAAGCAGGATATCAAACCAGCATCTGCTAGCCTCGGAAGCATTATAACAAATATTTTATCCGCTGACCGTTGCTCCTGAAAGTTTTTGTAAAAATCGGGACGCATTTTTTAAAAAAGGGACTGTATTCATAAAAGTTTCTTGACTGTTTTTCTCAACTGTCCTAATTATCAAACATTGTTTTGATGAATGTCATGTTTCCCAAGCGGGGCTTTACACATAAAAATCAATCAATTCAAAATAGTTATTTCGGATTTGAGCTTAATCGGACACAATTCATAAAGCTGAACCTTCAACTTTTTTTAACTTTCAACTTTAATTTTTTTTTGGAAAGGAATGACAGAATATGCCATTTTCAGTTGCGCTGGCGGGAAAAGGAGGCACGGGAAAAACCACTATAGCAGGTATGCTCGTCAAATATCTGGTTATGAAAGGAAAAAAGCCTGTTCTTGCAGTGGATGCTGATTCCAATGCAAATCTGAACGAGGTGCTTGGTCTTGAAATATCCGACACACTGGGAAATGCCCGTGAAGAAATGAAAAAAGGGCAGGTTCCCAGCGGGATGACCAAAGATGTTTTCATATCCATGAGACTGGAGCAGGCTGTTATTGAAGCGGGTGAATATGACCTTATTATTATGGGGCAACCTGAGGGCGCAGGCTGCTACTGCGCTGCAAACAGCCTTCTTACCGGATTTCTGGAACGTCTGACAGGAAATTATCCGTATATTGTCATGGACAATGAAGCCGGAATGGAGCATATCAGCCGGCTGACAACACGCAATGTTGATGTTCTGCTTATTGTGGCGGACACATCCCGCCGCGGGCTTCAGGCAGCCACACGGATCCATGAACTTGCACACAATCTCAATATTGGCGTCACCAGAAGCTGCCTGGTTATCAATCAGGTGAAAGAGGAGCCGTCTGAGGCAGTGATGAACATCATCAGAGACTCAGGCCTGGAGCTGATCGGAACAATCCCTGAAAACGATGGGGTCTATGAATATGATTTAAACGGGCAGGCGACCGTGGAGATGCCGGAGGACAATGAAGCTGTTCAGGCAGCGTATCAGATCTTTGAAAAAATAATCAGTTGATTGAAGATTAAAGACTGAAATTTATCAATTTTCAGTTATCAATTTTCAGTCCATAAGGGGGAAAAATGAAAAAGACGGGCTTTTTGCATGATGAAAAATATTTGCTTCACGAGACCGGCTCCCATCATCCGGAACGGCCTGAAAGGCTCTCGGCGATCTATAATGGAATAGAAGAAGCGGACTTTCTCAACACGCTTACGTTGCTCAATGCCAGCCGGGCAGACCAGAAATGGATTGAAGTTGTTCACAATATAAAGTATATTCTGCGCTTTGAAGAGGCATGTCTTTACGGAATGCCGGAGTTTGATTATCCGGACAACCAGATGTGCAGGGAATCTTTCGACATAGCGTTCCTTGCGGTGGGAGGTATCCTGAATGCCATAAAGCATGTCATGGAGGGAAAAATTGACAATGCGTTCTGTGCTGTGAGACCCCCGGGACATCATGCCGAAACCGGCAATGCCATGGGATTCTGCTATTTCAACAATGTGGCGGTTGCCGCCAGATACCTGCAAAACGAATGGGGGGTGAAACGGGTCGGAATCGTGGATTTTGATGTGCATCATGGCAATGGCACACAGCATATATTTGAACATGATCCCTCTGTATTTTATTACTCCATCCATGAACACCCCTCGTTTTCTTTTCCGGGAACCGGCCGTGAATTTGAAAAAGGCACAGGCGAGGGGGAGGGATTCACCCTGAATTCTCCGGTGCTGCCAGGCCAGGGAGACAGGGAATACAAGAAACTTATGGAAAAAGACCTGTTTCCGGCCTTTTATGACTATAAGCCTGAAGTGATTATTGCATCCACCGGCTTTGATGCACATATTGATGATGACATGTCAGGGATCAGTCTTTCAACAGAGGGATATTCATGGGTAATGGAGCGGATTGTGGATATGGCTGACAAATGCTCAGACGGAAAACTGATTTCCGTGCTTGAAGGGGGATACTGTCTCAGGCGTCTTCCTGAACTGGCAAAAAATCATGTTGAAATTTTGATGGGCAAATAAAAATTTCTGAATAAATAAAAATGTAGGGTGGGTGGAGCGAAGCGGAACCCACCTTGTGCGATATATGGTGGATTCCGCTACATTTCAGGTATTTTATTTTGGGTTGACGGGGAGAAATGAGCCGTGTACCGGAATTATGGGAGAAATGTTTCAACTTGGCTGTCCGGCTTGCGGAGAAAGAGACCGGCATCAGGCCCCGAATCCGGGAACTCTCACGGGAGGAGGTGTTTGAGGAGGAATATCTGCTTATTTCTGATTACCAATAATTAATCTGGAAGATTTGCAAAAGGCTGGGGAACTGGATGAATGGGATCAGCAGATTGTCAGAGATTTTGATGAAGGGAATCTTGATTTTCTCATTCGGGAAGCAGACGAAGCTTTGCATGGCACAGTCCGTCTCTTATCTGCATGTATTGTGGGTCATGAAATCCTTTTGTCAGACGGTTAATGCAGAGATGAACTGGTTGGGAATTAAAAATGTCTGATTCAGAAACCAAAATCCGAAATCCGAAAATCCGTCATCCGTTTCAATTTCTTTTGACGAAATTTATCCGGCCCCTGAGAATCACCCCTTCTGAGTTGCAGGCATCTCTGAAAACAGATGAGGAGACACTGAATGCCCTGTATCATCAGAAGGAAAAACTGACACCGCTGCTGGCCATGAAGCTGGGGAAAAGTTTCAGAATATCGCCTGAACTGCTGATGCGAATGCAGATCGAATATGAATTGGAGCAGACATACAAAGAACATAAAATCGAAATCAAAGCGGTAACGCCGGTGGTCAGCAAAAAAGAACCTCCCAAGCCGGTGTTTTCAAAAAAATCCGGTCCGAAACTCATGCTGCTCGCCACAGTGAACAACTCTATAGGCCGCAAAGATGACCACTATACTGCAAAAGACCTGGAAAACATCTTTTATGCTCAAGTCCCTGAAACCCAGGATCATTATGCAGTCAGAACCATGTTCACCGAAGCCACTTTGCAGGAATTTGTGGATTTCATAAAAGATCGAAAGATTCCTTTTAAAAAAGCAAAATTGCTCTACCATTATTATATCACAATTCTGAAAGGTCAGCCAAATGAGAAGTTTGAATGGTTATTCAACTAATTTCGAGAAGCAGATTGAGGCGTTGCAGATGGCGTACCATGACGCACTCTGCAAAATACCGCCTCAGGCATGGTCGTGGGGAGGCGGAACCGCTCTGGCTATTTATCATCTTCAGCACAGGATCAGCTTTGACATAGATATATTTGTTTCCGACCCTCAGTATTTTGCCTTTTTGTCTCCCAAATGGTTTATTGAGGATACAAAAAATTTTCATTATGATTATCAGGAACTTGCTCATCATATCCGATTATCAACCCGTTCCGGAATAAAAACGGATTTTCTTCTTGCACCATATCTGATATCAATGCCATCTAAGAACGATTTGCTGGAAACAGGCTTTGATTTTTACGTTGACACGATAGAGGAAATCATCGCCAAAAAACTCAGATACAGGTTCGGAGAGGTCAGAAGCAGAGATATTTTTGACATTGCAGCAGCTTTGCAAAAACACGGGAATATGTTAAAAAATATTATCAAAAGCACTGTAATCACACTGGATCAGGTTGCGGAGTGGAAGACCGCTTTGGAAAATATGAATATGGAAAAGTATAAACAGGATATGGAAAAAATGTCTCCGTCTGAAAATATGACAGACCTCATGCTGAATACAAAGGATATCATACTGGATGCTGTTGGGAAACTCAAGCCGGAGATTTTACAGGGGGGTTTAGCTGAAAACCTGAGACATTGATCCTCCGGCTGACACTGAGATAGCTGGCTTCAGCCTGCTTCAGCTTTCAGCCTCGGAATTTAATTCCGAGGCTTAAAAGGAGTCATCATCATGGAAGAATTATTTGAACTCAGAACCTGCCTTGAGCAGGGGCGCTACACCGATGCGATGGCCCTGCTGGGGGAAATGGAAGAAATGAGCAAAGATGATAAAATCAATAAAGTTCAGAGCTTCACCATTGTTCTGCTGCTTCATCTGATCAAAAAAGACGCTCAGAAACGGACAACACGCTCCTGAGAACTTTCCATCAGAAACGCTGTCCGTGAGATCAGCCGTGTAAACAAACGCAGGAAAGCCGGAGGATATTACCTGAAAGAGGAAGAATTGAGAGAAACAGTTCAGGAGGTTTATGCAGAAGCATTGGATAACGCCGCGCTCGAAGCCTTTGAAGGCCGCTATTCCGATTCAGAGCTTGCTGAAATGGTGGATGAAGAAAAAATCAGAAAGGAAGCGTTGCAACTGATGCTTGATGTTTGATGTTTGATGCTTGATGTTTGAATCTTGAAACTTGTGGAATTAACAATTTATATGGGAGTATGAAAAATGTTTATAAATGAATCAATGAGTAAAAATGTCATTACCATTGACAGTGATACAGGCGTGCTTGAGGCAAAAGGTATAATGGCGGAGCATCATATCCGTCATCTTCCTGTGACAGATGAGGATAACAAAATGGTTGGCATTGTCACGGATCGTGACATACGGAGCACCATGCCGTCTGTCCTCATAGACACCTGTGATATTGATGCGGAAAAGAAAAAGCTTGAGAAACTTAAAGTAACAGATATTATGGCAACAAATATCATCAGCATTTCTCCGTTAAACACCCTTGAAGATGCGATTCTGCTCATGCATAAGACGCGGGTGGGTGCCTTCCCGGTGGTTGATGAAGATGGCAGAGTGAAAGGGATCATCTCCATTCGTGACCTCATGCGCGCCTTCGTCAATGTGCTGGGCATCAAACAGCCCGGGACATTGTTGTGCATCCTTGTGGAAGACAAGGTCGGGCAGATGAAAAAAATTGTTGATGCCATTACCGAGGAGAATATCCCCTTTGGAAGCATCCTTGTCGCCAGATACTGGGAAGAAGGAAAGCGGGCTGTTTTTCCATACCTTCTGACGAACACAGTGGCTCCCGTGAAAAGAAAATTGCAGAGCCTGGGGTTTGAAGTGCTTGAGCCAATGGAATGGTATTTGGACCAGTTGCCGAAAAAAGAGTAAGGCAAAATGAGTAAAACAGAACACGGGACTGAGGATGTGGATGAATCCTCAGTTCCATACAGCAATCTGTATATTTACTATATTCAGGGATATATAAAGCCTGTGAATGAACCCCTCAGCAGCGACTTTATCGGCAATTGGGAAGAGGATGATTTTTCCTTTCTCTTTTTTTCAAAACCTTCCTCTGGGAAGGTGGAGACACTTTTGATTTCCCAGCCGGAACTGACCCTTTGCGATCAGTTCCAGATGACTTATGAAGAGTGGCACGGAGGGAAGATTGTTCCTTTTCAGGTTGGCAGTTTTTTTATATCTCCGCCGTGGGAGAGGAATTTGGAACTGGGAACTGGAAAATCGGAACTTGAGATTCTTCTGGATCCGGGAGTTGTTTTTGGTACGGGGAGCCATCCCACGACATACCACTGCCTTGAAATGCTCGAAGCGGTTTGGCGTAAGGAAAAAATTGAGTCGGTTCTTGACCTTGGTGCAGGCACTGGTCTGCTCGCCCTTGCAGCGGCACGGCTGGGATGCTTACGCGTCTTCGCGGTGGATTTCAATTTTCTGGCGGCAAAGACAGCGAGAAAGAATGTGGTCTTAAACTGCTTGGAAGACAGGATATTGACCGTTCACGGACGGGCTGAGGATTTTATGGATTACCCAGCAGATATTGTGATCGCAAATATCCACTATGATGTGATGAAACGCCTGATCGCCTCAGAAGGGTTTCTTCATAAAAAATGGTTTATCCTGTCCGGACTGTTGCGTAGTGAGGCAAGAGATATCGCCTGGAGATTGTCCCAATATCCTGTCAAAATCCTGAAAGAGCAGGAGCGTGACGGCGTATGGCATACTTTTTTCGGGTCAGTCAGTTAGTCATTGAGCAATTCCGGGAAAGAAACCCGGGCTTTTCCAATGAACGGAAGGACCGGGCTTTTCCGAGGCGGATCACTGTTTTTCAAAAAATCATACAAGAAACATATCTGCTGCTGACGGTTTTTGTGATTTCCGACACTGCCCTGAACCGCAGATGACCGCAGATGCTCATCCGCGGTCTGTGAAGGCTGTCCTTCAGACCGGCTTTCAGGATTGTGACTGTCTGAAATTTTATACGCGCCCCGGGGCCTACCTGGTTCCGGTCGGCATGGACGTGATGCTGGTTCCGAACAGCACCGACCTCGACAGCCGGGAATAGACTGTGGTGGATCAGAAGCTCCCCGTTCCCATGTTTCTGCCAGTTCCCCCCTTCGGAACAAAGCCGCAGGCCCGTGCGAAAGAGAGATTCGAGGTGAGAAGCAGATGAACATTCTCAGGTTCCGGGGAGAATTCCTCGAGAGAAGCTCCGACAAATCCTTTGAAAAGGGCAGAGAAACACTTCGGATTTCTGCCGTCGGACCGGGACGGAACAACTCCCGGGGCAACCGACAGAGGATTCATCGCCTGAACGGAGGGTGTCCGGAATTCCGGCTCGTAAAGGACGGGGACATTCCCGTCAACTGTGGCGCGTCCGGCAGGAAGTCTCAGTCCGGCCTCCTCTTTCGATTCCACGGATTCATCAGATCCGTCCGGTTCCTTTCCCTCCCGGGATCCGGAACGGTTGAAATCGTACAGCGCATCGTAATGGTGTGCCGCCAGTTCCCGATAATCCTGCCACGGGAAAAAAATCAGTATCCCCCTCAACCTTTTCCGAACAGTTTCAAAAGCTCGACAGAAGTCTCCGGGCGGCTGATCCGGTGCAATCGGCGTATTGGTTCAAAAAGATGAAAGCCTGCTTTGCCCCGGACTGTTTCGGTGCAAAACTGGACAATTTGGAAAGACAGATCAGCGATTATAATTTTGATGATGCCAAGCAAATAAATATTAAGCAGACTGCCCGAATATCTCCACTGCAAAGACAGTGAAAAGGATGTTGTTTCAGAAGATTGAAAAAGTTCTCACCCATTCAGGGGAATTATCGGTATGTGTGATCTGGCCATGCTCGCTAATCCGGGCGGAAAACACTGGGAATACCTGAATACAATCTGTATTTCTGCCAAGTCTCTTCTGGAACTGATCAATGATATTCTTGATTTTTCCAAAATTGAAGCCGGCAAACTTGGCATAAGCCTTCAGGGATCCGATCCCATAAGCTCGGAGAACTGTCTCAGGGAAATCAGAACCGGCTTTCCTCTCAAAGAAGACATGAAATATTTGGAGCGGCAAATCAAAGATTACAATTTTGACGGTGCCAGGAAACCATCGAAGAGTTGAAGAACAAGGTTCAAATACGAATTTACGATGAATCAGAATCTGTGCGGGAGTAAAATAATGGATGATTTTCAGGATGGCCGGCTGCGTATTCTGATCGCCGATCACGAAAGAGCCATTTTGTATCGGAAGATGCTTTCCTCTTCTTACGACCTTGTTCTTTGCCACCAGGGAGATGAAGCAGTTAAAGCGGTAGAGAGGTCTCTTGGAGAGAAACGGCCCTTTGCTGTGGCTTTTCTGGATATTCAAATGCATATCGGGCCGGATGGCGTGGAACTTCCGGAGCGCATACACAAACTGGATCCTTCCACGGAAGTTGTCATTATAACGGATGATTCCGCTGTCTCATCAGAAAAGATCGCCTATCATGTTTCCCCGGGCGACAAACTGTTGCACCTTCAAAAACCCTTCAGCGCCTTTGAAATTCAGCAGCTTGCCTCTGTTTTGGGGACAAAATGGCAGGAAAGCAGGCGAATTGGGAAAATTCATAAGGAATTGAAAAATCAGGTTGAAAAACAATCTGCTGAGTTGGCAAGACTGGATAAGGAATTGAGAAAACAGATTGCGAAGCGCAAGCGTTCCGAAGCAGTATTGCGGGAGAGCAGAGAAATTTTTTATTCATTTATGAAGTATCTGCCAGCCATGTCTTTTATAAAAGACCGCAAGGGATGTTATATTTATCTGAATGAAACCTGTAAAAAAGTGTTCGGAGCAAACACAGCGGATCGCATCGGCAAAACTGATGATGAATTCTTGCCCATCCAAGTGGCGCAGCAGTTGAAGGCCAATGACCGTATCGTGATGACAGAGGGGAAAGTTCTGAATATCCTTGAAACCATAGAAATCAGAGATGAAATCCGCTATCTTCTTGTTTCAAAATTTCCTATTTTCAAGAATGGAAAGCCTTTTTTTCTTGGGGGTATTGCAACGGATATCACGGATAAAATACATGCTGAAAAGCAACGCCGTGTGCTGAGGAAGAAAATTCATCCCCTTATGAATACCATCATTGATATGTGTGAGATGATCACGGATATGGCTGCATATACTGAACACCGGGAATCCCTGAATACCATCTTCGCTTCTGCCAAATCCCTGCGCGTACTTATCAATGAAATTCTTGACATCGGGATTGAAGTGGATGAACCAGGTTTTAAAAATATTGCGTTTCCGGTTGAAGACGCTGCTGAGTCCCCTGATCCTGAACCTCAGGTATTACCGGATTCGCTGCCTGGTCTGAATATCCGGGAGGCTGTGAAACGGCTCGGGGGAAATTGGTATCTCTATGCGGATATTTTCGTATTTTTTTGTGATGACAAGAAAAATTTTGCCCGGGATTTCCGAGCTTTTGTCGAGAATGAAGAGTTTGAAATCGCCCTGATAAACGCCCATGCCCTGAAAGGCTCTGCTGCCACCATCTCAGCGACGAGACTGAATAAAGCGGCAAAAGCGTTGGAGGACATTTGTAAAAGCAAAAACAAGGCGCAAATACTGGACTTGCTGGGACCGGTCGCGGACGCTATTGAGCATGTAAGGACGTTTCGTGAACAAATAGCGATTTTGCTGAAGACCGATATTGAAATCGGAGGTCCTCCTGCTCTTCCGGAACTTTGTGAACTGTTCCGGAAGTTTGACAAAAGCCTTCAGGAATCGGATCCTCTGGAATCGGAAAACTGTCTCAGGGAGATCAAACTCAGCTTTGCTCCGGGCCGTTCCAACGACTCAGAAACTGAAATTTTGCTTCAGGAACTGACGCAGCAGACATCTGATTACAATTTTGACGGAGCCAGGGAAATATTGAACAAACTTGCCCAAAAGCTGGGTATCCCGGCCTTTTGAGGAGTGCTGGAATAAAATTTCAGCATATTTTCAGAGGGCCTGATGCGGTGCTGAAATTTCATTTCACCACTCCTTGTTTCAGCGGTGCTGAAATTTCATTTCACCACTCCTTGTTTCACATTTTATCCCATTGACATTTCCCTTTATTTTATGAAATGAATGATGGACAGATATACAGGCTTTAAGATAATATTTATCAGTATGGCATAAGCTTCCAGCTTGTCATCAGAGCAGAATGCTGATAATTTTCAGACAGCAATGCATTCGTTCTGCTTAAAATAAAAGGGTCTCAAATTATGAATGATCTCGGCAGTTGCAAAATTCTTATTGCAGATGATACAAAAACAAATATTGACGTACTCATTCAGGCACTTAGAAACGACTACAAACTTGGCGTGGCTCTCAACGGTTCCAAGGCCATTGAATATGTCAGGGCCAACCGGCCGGATCTCATCCTTCTGGATATCCTGATGCCTGGAATGAGCGGTTTTGAGGTTTGTCGGCAACTCAAGACGGACCCGGATACAAAGGATATTCCCATCATTTTTATAACGGCTATGGACAGTTCCGGACATAAGACCAAGGGCTTTGAAATCGGAGCGGTGGATTATATTACCAAGCCGTTCGATATCACTGAGGTCAAAGCGAGGGTAAAAACCCACCTTTCTCTGAAAACAGCCCAGGAAGCTTTGAGAAATCAGAATACGATTCTGGAGCAAAAGGTTCGTGAGCGTACCAAAGAGCTGGAAGAAGCGCAGATTGAAATCCTTGAACGACTGGAAAAAGCAGCTGAATATCGTGATAAAAAAACAGGGGGACACATCAAACGTATGAGCAATTACTGTCGGCTTCTGGGGCAGGCAGCCGGTCTCCAGCCTGAAGAATACGATCTCCTTGCTTTGGCAAGCACCATGCATGATGTGGGGAAAATCGGTGTTCCCGATACAATTCTTTTGAAACCTGGCAAACTGACCGAAGAAGAGCGGACAGTAATGAAAACCCACACGACCATCGGAGCCAAATTATTGTCCGGAAGCGAACATGCGTTTTTGCAGGCAGCGGAAATTATTGCTCTGACACATCATGAAAGATGGGACGGCACCGGCTATCCTCAAGGACTGAAAGAAGAGGAAATACCTCTGTTCGGAAGGATTACTGGAATATGTGATGTATTTGACGCGCTGATTTCAGAGCGTCCGTATAAAAAACCCTGGCCTGTGGGAAAAACGCTCGAAAAAATCAGGGAAGAAAGCGGAACAGCATTTGACCCCGAATTGGCCAGTCTTTTTGTGAGATCAGAGCCTGAATTGAGGAAAATGGTTGAGGAACTGAATAATCAGGGGTGAATGGTGAATTCATAATTCACCATTTAAAAAGGCCCAATCATGAAGATCAGGCCGTATTTTTGGCTCCCCAGCGCGGACTCGAACCACGGACACGGTGGTTAACAGCCACCTGCTCTACCGACTGAGCTACTGGGGATCAGTCACTCAATGAGGTGACGTATATAATGGAAAAAATCAGAAGTCAAGGAAAAAAAACATCTGATTCAATTTTTTTTTGTCTGTGCATCCTGCTTATAGTCATAAATCGTTTTAACGTACTGAAATCAAAGTAGCATATTCCTGAATAACAAATCCAGTGGAAATAGCAGAATTTTTACTTTGAGCTTTTCATTTTTGAACTTTTTACTTTTTACTTTAAAACTTTAAACTTTTCATTTTGAACTTTATGGTTGCAAATGAACAAATAAAGCGATGGCGTCTGATTCTGGGGCACAGTTCACAGGATGTCCTGAGCGGCTACAGCACGGGCGGTGGCTGTCAGCTGTCACCGGATCAGGCAACAGATGAAGCATTGGCAGCCATTTACGATGAATCAGGCAGATCTGCCACTGAAAAACGCAGTGCAGGATTGAAAAAATCTGCCCCGCGTCTGGCAAAATGGCTGGGTGATATCCGTACCTAATTTTTAAAGAGGATGTGGTCATCCAGAATGACGCTATTGAGCGCAAGGGACTGACCAGCTCCTTTTTGAACCGGAAATGCTGGAAAATGTTGAGCCGAATGTCCACCTGGTCGGGACCCTGATGGCCCTGAAAGGGCAAATCCCGGAACGTACCAAAGAGACAGCGCGCAGGGTTGTGCAGGCGGTTGTGGATAAAATCAGACATCTGCTTGAACAAAATATCCGGCAGGCTGTGACCGCATATGCATCAAGCTAAAATCGTAACTGTCTGTTTTTATTGATCCATGATGTGCCGGACGGGGTTTGCAACCCCGTCCGGCAGTCTTAGCTTGATGCATATGGGCTGTGACCGGCGCGTTAAACCGCAGGCAGCATTCACCGATCCCCATGTCAGCAGCATTGATTGGAAAACCACCATTCACCGGAATCTGAAGCATTATAGCCACGAACACGGCAAACTGATTCCCGAACGCTTCTATTTCTTTGGCAGGACGCAGTCGAGCAATAACTGGACGGTCATCGTTGACATGGATCAAAGCGGGTCAATGGCAGATTCTGTACTGCACACCAGCAGGATGGCCTCCATCGGCAGACTGACACTTGAAGGCAGAGAGGAATGATCAGAATAACCAAAAAGGAATGTCCGAGTGAACTGACGGATGATGTTCGGAAAAAACTGACTCAGGAATATAAAGAGAATCCAAAGAAAGCTGTATGGAAAAAGCCTTATATTCTGGAGAAAACTCATACAGCAAATGTTGCTATTGTGAATGCCGGCTTGGCCAAGAGGAAAAATATATGGGCAAGCCACGGTGGGAAAAGGGGTTGAGGCCATAAAATCAGGGGCCATGGAGTTCACAGTTCCGCCTTCGGGCGGTTACACAAACTGGTTGCACACTGCCGCCTGAAGGCGGAACTGCAAACTGAGGAATCAAGAATGATGAGACCAGTCAAAATGCTGAAGGAAGGGGATACGATAGGAATGATCGCCCCCTCGGGTCCCGCACCGGATCCGAACCTGATTGCCGAGGCAGTAAAGGCAACAGAGGAACTGGGTTTCAAGGTGGTTGCAGGACCGGGATGTTATGAAAAATGGGGGTATCTTGCCGGGAGCGACAGTATGAGAATCAGAGATATCAACACATTCTTTGCCGATCCCGCAATCTCCGGCATTTTCTGCATGAAAGGCGGCGACGGAGCACCCAGACTCCTGGACCGTCTTGATCTGAAGATGATATCCCGGAATCGTAAGGTGTTTCTGGGGTACAGTGACGTTACCGCGCTCCATACAGTGTTCAACCAGAAAGCCGGTTTTATGACCTTTCACGGACCCATGCCGCTCTCCGACTTCATAACTCCCGATTTCACGGATTATGAGCGGGAATCTCTTCTCAAAGCTGTCATGACGACCGAACCCCTCGGAGAAATCGCTCCGCCCCCGGACGCACCTCCGATTGAGACGCTCTGCCGGGGTCATGCCGAGGGACGACTTGTCGGCGGCAACCTCTCTCTGATCTGCGCGCTCATGGGAACCCCGTTTGAGATTGACACAAAGGGGAAAATCCTCGTCATCGAAGATGTGCATGAGGCAAACTACAGGATAGACCGCATGCTGACCCAGCTGAGACTTGCCGGAAAGCTGGGAGATGCGGTCGGCATAGTGATCGGAGAGTTCACCCATGCGGAAACAGATGATCCGAATAAGCAACTGCCGGTTGATGACGTGCTCAAAAGCATTCTGCTTCCTCTTGAAAAACCGATCATCAGAAATGTCAGCTTCGGCCATGGAAAGCACAAAACCACACTTCCGCTCGGAGCCTCGGCTGTGCTTGACGCCTGCCGGAGCCGTCTGATTGTGACGGAGTCGGGGGTTGAAAGATGAGTGTTGCAGAACAATTTTGCAAATTGTTTCTCTTGTAAAACGATTTTGCAAATTGTTTCTCCGGAGGCCCCCGGCAAATAAGGATTCTGCAAATCGTTTTTTCCATCAGATATATTTTATGCTTGACATCTTTTTAGTAATTTTATATTCAGTTTTGTTAAAGATGGCAAAGGGAAAAGGGTGCGCGGGATTCCAGTCAGGAATGTCTGATTTTGGAAAACGCTGATTATTTCCCGTTTAAGAGTCGGGTGCGGGATCCGGCTCTCACCCGTAAAATTTTAATCATATTAAAATAAAAGGAGAAGGTGTATGAAAAAGTTTAAATTTCTTTCAGCTGCGGCATTGGCCGTTGCTCTGGTCTTTTCGTTCAGCTTTGCTGCTTTGAACATCAGCACAGTCGGCGAAATTCTTGAATCAAAAGTTCCGGATGTGACAGTGGAGATGCTCACACCGGAATTTTGGACGGCAAAGACCGAGAATGCATCCGACGTTCTCATGAATGGGCAGCAGATCGAGGAGTTCAACGAGGCTAACGAGGACAATGAGGAGATAAACTCCCCCATAGTCAGCCTTGCGAACTATCAGGCAAGCTTCACCCGGGAAGAGCTCACGGAGATGATAAACGACATCAGCTCCCCCTCCAGCTATCCGAGGTATGATGAGAACTGCGTGCAGGTCACGGACGCGTTTTACGACGAGCGGAAGCCCAACCTCAACATCGCCGGGCTCGGGGATGTGAACCCCGTCAGATACGGAATCTCTGTCAGGCGGACAAATCTGAGAACTTTCCCGACTTATGACAGGATATACAGAGACTGCGCCGAGGATCCCACCCGAAAATGGCTCGACAGATGGCAGGAGACAGCGGTCTATCCCGCGGAGCCGATGGTCATCCTGAGCACAAGCACGGACGGCGAATGGTATTTTGCACAGATTTACAACTATCTGGCATGGATTCCGGTCAGAGACGTGGCCGTTGCCGGCACAAAGGAGGAACTGTTTGATTATGTGGGCAGAGAGCCTTTCCTGATTGTCACAGGAAAATATGTATCCACCAACCATAACCCCATGAATGAGGATGTGTCTGAACTGAGGCTTGACATGGGAACCAGAATCCCGCTCGCACTCACAGCCGAACTGCCTGAGGACGGCGTTGACGGCCAGGGCACCGCGGGAAATTATGTTGTGAGACTTCCCGCAAGGGATGAGACCGGCGGACTTGTGTTCAGTCTCGGTCTGATTCCGATAAACAGCGATGTGAATGTCGGTTATCTCCCCTACACGCGGGCGGGCATCATTGAGCAGGCATTCAAGGTCCAGGGAGAAAGATACGGCTGGGGCGGAATGTTCAACGGCAGGGACTGCAGCGCCTTTTCCATGGATGTCTTCAGATCCATGGGACTGAACATTCAGAGAAATTCAAGCGAGCAGGGCAAAAAGTCGGTCGGAATATTCCACGACTTCCCCGACACCATGACCTCAATGGATGCCAGAAGGGAACTTGTTGACACTCTGAAACCCGGGACAGTGCTGTACATGTCCGGACATGTCATGATCTATCTCGGCAGACAGGACGGGACCCAGTACATCATACATGACCATGTGAGTGTGAGCGCGACAATGCCGGACGGCACAGCGGGGAGCTACAACTCATGGCAGGTTGACGTAACCCCTCTGTCAGACGGGCTGCTCGAAGACCTGTACGGCGCGAGGGAGTTTCTGCTCGAAGATGCAGTACCATCTCCGCCAGACGGCAATGCACCTTCGGACATGAGCTTTTATGCCTCAAATGTTCCGGATGTGACCGTGGAAATGCTCACACCGGAATTTTGGACGGCAAAGACCGAGAATGCATCCGACGTTCTCATGAATGGGCAGCAGATCGAGGAGTTCAACGAGGCTAACGAGGACAATGAGGAGATAAACTCCCCCATAGTCAGCCTTGCGAACTATCAGGCAAGCTTCACCCGGGAAGAGCTCACGGAGATGATAAACGACATCAGCTCCCCCTCCAGCTATCCGAGGTATGATGAGAACTGCGTGCAGGTCACGGACGCGTTTTACGACGAGCGGAAGCCCAACCTCAACATCGCCGGGCTCGGGGATGTGAACCCCGTCAGATACGGAATCTCTGTCAGGCGGACAAATCTGAGAACTTTCCCGACTTATGACAGGATATACAGAGACTGCGCCGAGGATCCCACCCGAAAATGGCTCGACAGATGGCAGGAGACAGCGGTCTATCCCGCGGAGCCGATGGTCATCCTGAGCACAAGCACGGACGGCGAATGGTATTTTGCACAGATTTACAACTATCTGGCATGGATTCCGGTCAGAGACGTGGCCGTTGCCGGCACAAAGGAGGAACTGTTTGATTATGTGGGCAGAGAGCCTTTCCTGATTGTCACAGGAAAATATGTATCCACCAACCATAACCCCATGAATGAGGATGTGTCTGAACTGAGGCTTGACATGGGAACCAGAATCCCGCTCGCACTCACAGCCGAACTGCCTGAGGACGGCGTTGACGGCCAGGGCACCGCGGGAAATTATGTTGTGAGACTTCCCGCAAGGGATGAGACCGGCGGACTTGTGTTCAGTCTCGGTCTGATTCCGATAAACAGCGATGTGAATGTCGGTTATCTCCCCTACACGCGGGCGGGCATCATTGAGCAGGCATTCAAGGTCCAGGGAGAAAGATACGGCTGGGGCGGAATGTTCAACGGCAGGGACTGCAGCGCCTTTTCCATGGATGTCTTCAGATCCATGGGACTGAACATTCAGAGAAATTCAAGCGAGCAGGGCAAAAAGTCGGTCGGAATATTCCACGACTTCCCCGACACCATGACCTCAATGGATGCCAGAAGGGAACTTGTTGACACTCTGAAACCCGGGACAGTGCTGTACATGTCCGGACATGTCATGATCTATCTCGGCAGACAGGACGGGACCCAGTACATCATACATGACCATGTGGGTGTGAGTGCGACAATGCCGGACGGCAGCACCGGAACCTACAATTCATGGCAGGTTGATGTCACTCCCCTGTCAGACGGACTGCTGGAAGACCTGTACGGCGCGAGGGAGTTTGTGCTTGAAGCCGCTCCGACAGCCTCCTTCACGGCAAGTCCGGAAAACGGCGACGCGCCTCTGGAGGTGAGCTTTGACGCATCAGGCTCGACAGGAGACATAAGTGCCTATTCCTGGAACTTCGGAGACGGCGCGACTGATGCAGGTGCCACTGTCACTCATGTGTTCACTTCTGCGAATGACTACACGGCCATTCTGACGGTGACAGGCCCGGCCGGTTCTGATTCAGCGGAAAAGACGGTCACTGTTGACACGCTGGCAACGCCTCCGACAGCCTCCTTCACGGCAAGTCCGGAAAGCGGCGATGCACCTCTGGAGGTGAGCTTTGACTCATCAGGCTCGACAGGAGACATAAGTGCCTATTCCTGGAACTTCGGAGACGGGGCGACAGATGCAGGTGCCACGGTCACTCATGTGTTCACTTCTGCGAATGACTACACGGCCATTCTGACGGTGACAGGTCCGGGGGGTTCTGACTCAGCGGAAAGGACTGTCGCAGTTTCCATGCCGGCAACGGCTCCGACAGCCTCCTTCACGGCAAGTCCGGAAAACGGCGACGCGCCTCTGGAGGTGAGCTTTGACGCATCAGGCTCGACAGGAGACATAAGTGCCTATTCCTGGGACTTCGGAGACGGCACGGCAGGCACAGGCGCCACAGTCACTCATGAATTTACTTTTGCTGGCGACTATCCGGCCACTCTGACGGTGACAGGCCCGGGCGGTTCTGATTCGACAGAAAGAACCATCGCAGTTGATACTAATCCGGACAGTGCTGATAATTGTTTTATCTCTACGGTAGCAAGGTAAGTGCCATATAGCTGATTTGTTAAAATTTTTTTTTCAGCAACCGGAATGGTGCGCTGCACCAACTCAAACCGCTCCGGCGGTCAGGTTGTTTTTATGAAAATTCAGCCGGCCCGGGTGATGAAAATGTTGCCGATGTTCTCAAAGGTTGATCGCCGGCTGCCTGTGACATTTTCATCAGCCCAGCCAGCCTTGATATTCCCACTTGAGGGAATTCAGCTGGGCCTGACATTCCCTTGAGGGGGAATTATTTTTTCATCAGATGTGTTTTATGCTTGACATCTTTATTAAAGTAATTCTATATTACAGTTTTATAAAGGTGGCAGGGAGTAGGGGAGTCGAAATTGGCTGATTCCCTTGTCATAAGTGCAAACTTGAGCCTGACCGTCCTGAATTATGGCAGAGTTCCCATGGCCGGAACCCGTGGTGAGCCGGAAGTGTTCCCGGCAAACCAAGCTCAGGTCTTTGTCATTAAGGTTTTGCGCTTATGATCCCTTCACACTGCCGAACAAGAAATTGCAACCTGTTGTTTTTGTTACAAGTGACAATTTCGTCAGATTGAGTAAAATCAGCAACTTATAAATTTTTGCCCGGCAGTATGGATTCCCTTGTCAGTGTCATTAATTTTTTTTGGCAATAAAGGAGGTAAATTAACGTAATGCGGAAATCATTTTTTTTCATTGCCGCTGTTCTGACCATATCGGCATTCATGGTGCCGGGTCTTCATGCGGCATCACGTTCAGAAGTGCTTGTCATCGGCATGGCAACAAACGATATTGTGTCCCTTGACCCCCAGGTCGCTTTTGAGTTCAGTTCGACAGGAGTGGACGCGCAGATATACGACAGGCTGTTTGATTATCTGCCGGGAAAGTATGAGACAGCAGTGCCCTCGGTGGCAGAATCATGGAAAGTCAGTGATGACGGGAAAACTTGGACATTCCATATTAAGAAGGGTATAAAGTTCCACAGCGGAAACCCGCTGACAGCCGATGACGTGGTCTATTCCATTCAGAGGCTGGTCGGGCTGAATGACCAGCCCGCGTTTATTCTGACCCAGTTTGATATAACCGCGGATTCTGCTCGGGCTGTTGACAAACACACTGTGGAGATCACCATGGGAAAAAAATATGCCGGCGGCATATTCATGGCCTGTATGGCCTCAGTTGCAAGCAGCATTGTTGATTCCAAGGTGGTCAGACAGCATGTTACCAACACAGACAAGTACCCGCAAGGCGATTTCGGGACAACATGGCTGTCGCGCAACTCAGCCGGATCAGGACCGTTCGTACTCAGCAAGTGGGAGAAAGGTGACAAGCTCGTCCTTGATGCAAACAAGGACCATTTTGAACATCTCCCCAAGATCAGGCGGATTATCATAAAAGACATCACCGAGGCGGCAAGTCGGAGGCTTCAGGTGGAAAAGGGTGATGTGGACATAGCCTGGGATATGACTCAGGACGATGTCAAGTCCATTAAAGCCAACAAAGACCTTGTCGTGATGCGTTATTCCGATGACAAGGTTTATTATCTCGGCATGAATGTCTTAAAGGAGGGACTCAAGGACAACCGGGTCCGTACGGCCATCAGGTATGCAATTGACTACAAGGCGCTGACAGACGATCTTCTCGGCGGGGCTGCGAGACAGACCGGAACTTTCATTCCCAAGGGGTTTGCCGGTTTTGAAGATAAGATTTTTTACAAAAAAGATACTGAAAAAGCTCGCGGGCTTATGAAAGAGGCCGGTTATGCTGACGGTCTTGAATTGCAGATGGATCATTCCAACCAGACACCTTATCCTGAATTGGCTCAGGCAATTCAGAATCATCTGGCACAGGTCGGAATCAGACTCACACTCAACCAGATGGTCTCATCCCAGCTTTGGCCCAAATACAGGGCCCAGAAACATGACATGATTCTTGCCCGCTGGGGACCGGATTACAGTGATCCGCACACCAACGCGCAACCTTTCGGGGATTACAAGGCAAAACAGCTTTGCTGGAGGAACGCCTATTATAATGATGTGACCTCCGATCTGGTCAAGAAGGCCAGCCTTGAAATGGACAATGACAAACGCATTGCCATTTACAAAGAGATCAACGGCATCCTTCAGAAAGATGGACCTTACGCGTTCATCATGCAGACGGTGTATCAGCATGCTGTCCGGAAGAATGTTGTTGGCTTCTATCCCGCGGCTGTTCTGAACAAAGTCAAGATGTGGTCAATCAGTAAAAAGTAAGGAAAATACCTTGACAGAGGCTTGAGCGGTGTGACGGGAAACTGTCATGCACCGTTCTCAGGGGCTGGGGCCCTGGCTATCCGACTTTATATTATAGCATTTAACAAAAAAATTATCTGTTTGAATTTTAAAGGGTTATGGCTTCCATGTTTTTCTCCTCTGTAAATCAAAATATATTCAATAATTTCGTTTGTGCGTTTATCAAGGTGGGTTGCGGGTTTCGTTTTTCACTGCGTGAAAAATCGAAATCCTCCACCCACCCTACTACAACCCGGGATTTTCTTATGTGCGTATGTCATCGGGCGGGCCGATGTCATGGGCCGCTCCTTTTCTGAGCGGTTTTTACGGACAGAATATGATGTCCCGGGCTGAGTGTCAGGGAAAAAAATCTTGCCCGTCACAATTCTGTTTTTTTCACGGACAGCGGGATGCCGGGAATGCGGAAAATTTTTTTGCTCCTCATGAAGCACAGTGCCGTAACATGCTGAAATTATTGTCTGACAAACTTTATGTTAAAGCCTCTCTTTTGTTATACCCCTGATTCTAACGGATTTTGTGGTTGCATAAGATTTCAGACAGCTGTGATCCCTGCA
>JAOZLU010001002.1 GCA_029934695.1 Desulfobacterales bacterium
TCCGCCCGGAAATTCCTGTAAGTCCCAGGGGGAATTCCATTCCTGAGTTACGACTTAGTGTATTGTGCTGATATCCAGTGCCACGGCTTCAACGCCTGAGTCTTGGATAATCATTCCGATGATTCCTTTTTTTGTGATTAAAGGCGCTCCTGATGTTCCGGGGCGGACGCTGTATATATCCACATAAATTTCGCCCATGAGAGGCGGTTTGTTGATGCGGCCGATTGCGGCATCTGTGGGGACATACCAGTCTTTGTTTCGTCCGATAAACCATACCTTGTCGTCTCTTTCAGGATGGGATGAAAATATTTTTTCTCCCATTTGTAGCCTTCGGATGGTTTCGGTATTTCAAGCAGAGCAAGGTCCAGTTCAGGATAAGAAAGGCCCAGCAGTTCCGCTTTGTATGATTTCCCGCTATACTGATGAAATCGTATCAGGATTTTCTTTGTCTTTATATCGGGATTATCTGAGCGAACAACGTGGTTTGCTGTTACAGCAATTACCCGATTTTTTATCGGTTTCTTTATGTACATTTTTGTTATTCAACTTGTTCCCTCACTTCAGTACAGGACAAAAAACCCTTCTCATTCAGTTAGTCCATTGAAATAAAAATATATTTTTATAGCCTGCTTCATGATTTTGAATATTATTTTATTTCAGATAGTTAAATTTGATCAAAAAATAGTTATTACTTGTTACTTGGAGATTCCCGCAAATTCCACGGGCACTTCCCACACTTCCCTTTTATGAGCTTCCGTATCCAGTCAACATGCCCTGGCTTCGAGGTAATTATCTGTGGTGATCATTCCGATAATTCCGTTTTCCGTGAACAAAGGCGCACCTGATGTCCCGGGCTTGACGCTGGTAATGTAAAAGGTGATCTGTCCATCCCAGCCCGGTTCATTGTTCTGGAGATTCCCGGCATAATCATCGGTGGGTACGATCCATTTCCTGCTCTGTCCGATAAACCAGACTTTGTCGCCTTTTCTGTAGTCAGAGCTTAAAACTTTTCTTTCCCATCTGTACCATTCGGGTTTCGACACTCTGAGCAGAGCGGCATCCAACTGTGAACTGGCAATATCCAGAAGTTCCGCGGGAATCGGCTCTCCTGCCTCATCATCATAAAACTTCACCAGGACCTCCTTTGTTTCCATATCAGGTTTGTCGGAGTGAACAACATGGTTTGCTGTCACCACATACAATTTGTTTCTCAGCTCCCCTACCACAAAACCAAAGCCGTCCATCTCTCCATCGGCCAATTTTACGGTGAGATGGACGACGTTGTTTATGAATCTTTCGGCTATTTTGTCGCCAATCTGGATGTGTACGGGTTCCCTTGAAGACATAATAGTTGAGCTCGAGGCTGGCGGGATAGTAGTCTCAACAGGTCGGCTACCGGATGACTCTCTGTTTTTCCACCATCTCTGAGTATCTTCAGCATAAATAGCGAGTAAGATACCGATCACAATTCCGATTATGCCAAGCGGAAGTCCGATTATACTTGATAAGTTGCCAATAATATTTATGTCCCATTTATCAAGAACCTTGATAATTATGGCTTTCTTTTTGTTTTTCAGTATGTTTTCAATAAGTTCATGTTTTTCTTGTCTGGAATAATCTTTTATTCCGAGTTTTTTGGCAGCAGCATGAAGCTTGTCCCCTATCCTGTCGGGAATAGTCTTCTATTCCCAGATCATGGGCAACAACATTGAGC
>JAOZLU010000417.1 GCA_029934695.1 Desulfobacterales bacterium
TTATTCACTGCGTTGATCCATTTTTTCGCAGCCTGATGTTTGGCTTTGGTCTTATTGTCCTCATATCCTTTGATTTCAAGCACAAGTGTCATTTTGTTGGTTAATCGTATAAGATAATCCGGTTCATAGGCAAAGGAGACACCCTGAAATTCATAGGGAATCAAAAGCCCCAAACGGTCGTTTTTTGCGTAACACTCAACCAGTTCGGAGCTGTCCAGTTTCACGGCAGCGACCCTTTCCCATGTCTTATTATCGGTGACGACCTGATTGATATGGCTTTTTGATATGGAAAAGCATTGTTTTGTGGTGAGAAAATCAACGTCTTTTGTACTTCCGTATCTTTTATATTTGTTCAGAATCGGCAGAATAAGGGGTTCGCCTTTGGTATCATCCGGCTGAATCGCTTCGCACAGTCTTTCAGCGATCAGTTGAACGTATTTTTCCAGACCGATTTCACACGGATGGCATCCCTGAAAGTCAATCTTATCTGTCACATATTGTTCAACAATTCGGAAAATTTGGGGAAACAACTGATGCCGGGATTGCAACCGGAGGACTTTCTTTTTCTTGTCAGACGAATCTGAGCCTGTCGATGAATCTGAGCCTGCCGATGATCCGATAAGCAGGCCCATAATCATTTTGGCGATACGAAATTGAATCGCCTGGGGATGCTGATTTTTATAATATTCCTCCCGTGTCTGTTTGGAATATCCGAACTGGGCTTTGTCGGCTGAGGGATGCCCTTCCCTGTGCCCCACAGTCGGGGTGAGAAAGGTCGCTGTGGGTTCTTTGTTCGGCTCCACTTCCAACTGCTCAACAGTCTCCATATCGCATTTTATGAGATTTTTCTTTAACGAAAAAGTGTATCCCTCGATATTGGGAAACTTCATCTCCAGATGCGATCTTCCGGTCAAGGCCCTGACGTGACGTTTGGGCTTTTCAGTGGGGCCAGGCCCGTTGGATTTCCCTTTATAGGGAATCACCGAAAAAGGAATGCCATACACATCCACATGCTCTTCCGTGAAAAACCCCGTTTCAGGGTCAAACGTCTCGTAATTACGCCTTCGGAGTCCCCGGCCCAGAACCTGCTCGCACAGCAACTGGCTGCCAAATGCTCTGACCCCGAGGATATGGGTGACATTGTTCGCGTCCCATCCTTCGGTGAGCATTGACACCGAAACCACGCATCGAATTTTTTCTCCAGGCTGTCCTGGCTTTCCCACTGTGTTAACAATTTTCCGCAGTTCCTCGGAAACCTGTTTTTTTGATTTTTCCGGACCGTGGGATTCTGCTTTGGCAAGCAGTTTTGTATCTATGCGAAGGGTTCTTTTTTCGCTTTCGGTATTGGAAAGGTGTTCCGGGAAGATCGCCCCCTCCTCCCAAATAATACGTGTTTTCGCTTTTTTCTTTTTGCTCTTTTTATTTCCTTTGGCAACGGCTACTTTCACATCTTCAGGGGTGATGTCCTCAACTTCCTGCTCTCCACTGATTTTCTGGTAAAAGACTTGGGCGATGTCTGTATTGTCGCAGACAATAATCAGCACAGGCGGAACTTTCTCCTTGTCAGAACCTGCGTTTTCATATTTTTCAAAGGCATTCTTCCATTCTCCCGCTATTTTGAGCAGGGCCGGCTCTGTTTCACGATACACAGCTTCCGGTTTGGGTTTTCTGGATGTCCCGGGCAGAAATTCGCCTGGTTTCAGCCTTTCCTGTGTGATGGTCTTCCATAATTTGAAATAGACCGGATCAGGGCGGCCCGTGGTGTCTTCCACAGGCATTCGGGGAATTTTCACGATGCCGCTTTCAATCGCGTCAACCAGACCGAAATCACTCACCACCCAGGGAAAGGGGATGCCTTCGGGGTGTCCGCTGCCTTTGATGTAGAAGGGTGTGGCTGAAAAATCCGCACACAGACGAATGCCCGGAGAACTATCTGGCATGGCGTTGTTGATTTTGTCCAGTCCCTCAATCCATACGGTAGCTTTTTCCTGTTCTGTTTTCAGATCATTTTTTTCCTCACGGCTCAGTTTTTCCTTTGAAGGTGCGGGGCGGTAACAATGATGCCCCTCGTCATTGAACACCATGACGGGCATTCTGTCGTAAAGATCGCCTAAGACACGGCGGGCAAACTCCTCCGCGGGTTCAATGCCCTTCTGAACCACTTTGTAGGTCTGCTCTCCTTCTTTATGTTCGGATTCAGGCGCGAGAGAATGCCAGTTTTCAATCAGCACCTTGCCTTTCTGGAGCAGGGGGCGATATTTGATGGGAACCATGTCAAAGGTCTTGTAATAATTGTCCTGAGCATCGATTCTGAGAACCTGCAAGCGTTCTTTGACGGTGAGATTCGGGCAGCATATCAGCACGGCATTCGGGAACAGCGTGTTATCGGGATACTGGCCGCGGTTGCAGAATGCCCATGAAATCAGCATGGCCATGATCACGGTTTTACCGGAGCCTGTCGCCATTTTACATCCCATCCTGAGAAGGGGAAGCAGGGATTCATCCGCGGGGGTGTCTGCCAGCGTATGATAATAATCCGTGGATGCTGATTGTTCCTTAAATTTCGGGTTTACGCCGCGTATCAGGTTCCGAAGATTTTCTTGGGACAGTTTAAATCTTTTGGCATCGGTTCGTGAGTATTTTTCCGGAATGCGGATTTCCATAAGATAAATCAGCGTCTCAACCGCTTCCTTTTGACAGAAGAAAAAACGGCGGAAACGATCTTCTTTTGCCCAGTATCTCAGAAGTTCTTTGGTGACATTGGTGGCATTCCGATAATTGTTTTTGCGCCATTGTTTTATGTCTTCCCGGAGAAGATTGACAAGCGGCAGGTCATCCCGATGTTCTTCCGTGAAGAGTTCCATCTGCTTTTTTCCGACGGCATTTGTTTTGTACCAGTAACCCGCGGGTCTGCGTCCGCCAATTTTTGAAGCCATGCCTTCTTTGTAGTGCCAATGACTCTCCGGCTCTTCGTAAGGGCCGCATATAATGGGATTTTCTACGGGCTGTATGGGATTCTGTTTTTTCATATCTATTGCTCCTGCCCTATAAGACCTGCGAGGTTTTGAAAACCTCGCAGGTCTTTTCTTATAATTTATGAATTTTCATCACTTCATTTCCCCGCGGATCAATCACTTTGATGGCTGCGGTTTTGTGTTTGCCCGGGGCAAAGGGCAGAGATATCGTACCGCTCATGATTTCAAAAGCGTAGGGATCAATATGGCCGTTCAGTGCTCTGGCAAGTTTGGCCCATGCTTTTTTATTTGGGAAAAAGGCTTGGGTCAGGCAAAAGGTTCTCCCGTCATAATTGGAATCCAGAAACCATGCCGCAATTTTTTCCGCACCTGTGGAGTATATCGCATTGGTGACAGGGTTGTAAATATCAACCCCTTCCATGATGACTTCATATTCTCCGTTTTTATCCGGGCCTCTGAGTTTCGTTCTGGGCTGACCGAAAACCGAGAATAGCTGGCTCCTGGGCTGTTCTTTGAGCAGTCCGTCCATGCCGGGATTGATATCCGGTCGAATATTGGCGGCGTGTATTTTAAGGTTGGGGTGTTGTGATTCTTCAATGACGCTCTGTGCCGGGCCGTCAAAGCTGAAACCTGCGATGAGCAGATCATCATAGCCCATGCGGTTTGCCGGGCGGATGACTTTTTCGATCATCTTTGCGGTAACTGGCCCGTACTGGGGCCCGAATACCACGCAGACGGTTGCCTGTCCGTGAGGGTTATGATCTTCTTCGCCTTCAGGTGCCCATCGGCCTTCGGCATGGATGCCCGCGGCATCTCCGTGAATCGGTTCCAGGCGTGTAAACTTCATTTGTCTGTTATCCAGAAAACAAACACCGTCCATGCGGAGCAGGCGAATCATGCCGTCAATATAAGTTTGGGCGTTTTGCTGATCTCTCTGCCGGATGTCTGAGTCAAAGGTGTCTTCGAGTTCATCGGGTGCGCCGTCAAATAATCCTGGCTCCTCTTGGGGTGAGGTTTCATCCAGAGAGATTTCAGGGGGCTGGACCGACTCCACGCTGAAGGGGCCGCTGACGCGGATGATTTTTTTCTCGATTTCCGGCTGATCCACGAGTTCCTCATGTTTGGCATAAGCTCCGATGCAGGCGTTGACCTCCTCCATTTTGGCGCGCCATGCCTTTCGATATTCGGTGACGGCGTTTTGGAGTTCCTTGGGCCAGTCCGGATCGGTGTCAAACGGAATTTCCCAATGCTCCCATTTCTCTCCTTTTTTGGGAAGTTCCCATCGGCGTCTGTCCGCATCGGTGATGGCCCTTTTGCCCTCGGCCTTCTGCTTTGCCGTCAGCTTTGAATGTAGCGTTGAACGGAGTTTTTTTGTGACTTTTTTCAGGGCGAGATTGCAGGCATCGAGTTTTTCTTCGAGAACAGGCTCATGTTTCTCGAATATGGGATCAAGGTTTTCGTTCTGGGCAATGCTTTTCAGGGTGATGTGCGGAACAGATTTGCAGACAAATCCTTTAGAGACGCCTTTGGATTCGTCTTTGAGTTTGTAATAATTGTATGTTGCCGTGAGCAGTCGCTGCCGGGCAATGGCGATGGCGACGCGGCTGGTGTCCATGGTGATCCAGCGGCGGCCCCATTGCTCTGCGACATAGGCGGTTGTGCCGGAGCCGCAGGTGGGGTCGAGGACGAGGTCGCCTGGGTCGGTGGTCATAAGCAGGCAGCGTTCAATGACTTTGGTTGATGTTTGTACTACATACATTTTTTCAGTGACAAGTGCGCCACCGCCTGTATCCATCCAAATATTACGCATTGGAATTAAAGGATAATCTTTGTCAAATCTCTTATAAACCAATGTTTTTCCCTCAGTTACAATTCTATTCGCATGATCTAATTTTTTTAACCCTTCATGATCTGTTGACCAGTGCCGATTTGATGATGGCTTATATTCCTCGTTTCTCCATTTGAAAATTTTTGAAGTTTCTCCTTGCGTTACACCCTGAGATGTTAACCCACTTTTTCTGAATCGCTTACCATCCGGAATTGGCTCGTATCCATCAAGTTGTTTTTTGGATAGTGTTATCTTGTCTCCGTTTTTTAACTGAATATGACGATAACGGACATCCAACATTGATTTGCTGCGTTCTAAAAACAGAGGACGATACTTTAATTTCCCATGATTTTTTCCATACCAAAGAATACTATCATAAACAGCGTCAAGGTAGCTTGCACCGCGTCCGGTGGTAGTAGTAAAAACGATTTGGCCGACAAAATTCTCCATTTTAAATATATCGTCCATTAAGCTTCGGACCCAATGCACATTCTCATCCGAAATCTGCACAAAAACCGAACCGGAATCAGCGAGAAGATCATGGCATATCCGCAGTCGGTCACGCATATAAGACAGATAAGAATGTTTGCCAAGATGCCATGTATCCCGATACGCCTTCACCATTTCCGGTTCACGGGTCAGGTCCTGTTCTCTGTCCTTTACCTCTCTTTTCCCGATTTCCGGCTGAAAATTGCTTGCAAACTTGATTCCATACGGCGGATCAAGATAAATCATCTGCACCTTTCCAGCCAAATCCTCACGATATGCCAATGAATTCATCACTTGCAGACTGTCACCGAGGATCATCCGGTTTGCCCAGTCAACATCATGCTGATAAAACTGAACCTCCTTATGATATTCCAATTCAGGATCGGCAAACAGGCTGCGTTGCACATCAAGCCGTTTGGCTGCTTTCAGGGTCGCTTTGGTGCTGACTCGCTCATGGATATGCAGCTCCACCGGGTCAACCCTGAAATACTTCTTTTCCTGCTTGCCGGCCCATTCCAGCCAGGGTTCATGATTCCTCAACGCCTCAGCGAGTATGCTCACTTCTTCATCGGTCAAAGGGCGTTTTTTTGCTGTTTCAAGCAGTTTCGGAAGCTTGTCCGGTTTTCCGTGTAAATCAAACCGCAATGACGGGGGACGCCGTGGACTATAGGCATAAATCTTGTCTTTTACAGAAGGGACTTTGCCTTCAGCAGCAATCTTGGCCGGCGGGATATTTTTCCTTTTATCTGTTTTGTAGCGGTAATCCTTAATTTCACTCATAATTATTCATTCCTCACCTTGATAACAAAAACGTATTCTTTAATTTCATCTCGTTCCCACGCTTTGTGCGGGAATGCAGAGAGCAGAATATTGGCAGGTATCTTTCCCTGCACCGGCTTGCAGTTTTCATACAGAGATTCATGGCAGGCTTCACGGATGGAATCATCCACAGTGTCAGAAAAAAATTTGAAATGCTCCCTGCTCCCGATCTTTTTTTCACTTTCAACTTTTCACTTTCAACTTTTCACTTTCAACTTTCAACTTTTCATTTTCAACTTTTCACTTTCAACTTTTCACTTTCAACTTTTCA
>JAOZLU010001003.1 GCA_029934695.1 Desulfobacterales bacterium
AAAAATAGCCATAATCGTTGTTTTTCTATTAGTCGGAGGGATGTTTGGGAATGCTCATGCCTCTACGATAACCGCCACCTCGGCAGACGCAGACACGGGGAGCATATCTCCTGGTACAGCTGACGTCAATGAGGGTGAAACCAAAGAATTTACGTTGCTACCTGAGCCTGGATATGTAGCGGATCAGGTTACTGTGACACCTGAAACAACAACTGCGGGGACACTGGTTGACAATACTTACACTACCGGAGAGGTCACCGCGGCCGACCATGCAATTGTGGCAAGCTTCAAACCAGGCGAATACAGCTTGTCAGCCACATCAGGCCTGAACGGGAGCATATCCCAGGACACTTCAAATCCAGTGAGCGGACATCACCCTGCCAGTTTCACAATAACACCTGAATCGGGATATGCCATAGATGAGATTACAATAACCCCTTCTGTTCCTGATGGTGATGATTTCACACCAACCCTGACACCGAACGCTGATGCCACTGTTTATACTTACACCATCCCAAAGGTCACCGATAACCACTCGGTCAATGCAACCTTTAAATTAGGCGAATACACCCTGTCATCTGACGCGCCAGACGGAAATGGGGGTATATCTCAGGACACTTCTAATCCGGTGACCAGATTTCAGCCTGCGAGTTTCACGATAACACCTGACGAGGAATATATCGTAGCTGAAGTTACAGTAACCCCTCCTGTTCCTGATGGTGATGACTTCAAACCAACCCTGACACCGAACGCTGATGCTTCTGTGTACACCTATTCCATCCCAAAGGTCACTGCTGATCATGCTGTAAGTGTAACCTTCACCAAGCCTACGATAACGGTTATAATAGAGGGGAGCGGAGAAGTTAAAACAGACGGGGCAAATGTGAATTCTGGTGATGTTCTCCCTGTATCAAAAGGTACTGCTGACAAGATATTTGAAATGATACCCGACGATGATATGATAATATCAGATGTTCAGGTAGATGATGTGTCAAAACTGCCACTAACCGACAATAAATATACCTTCCCAGAGGTCATCGCCAACTATACTCTCAAAGTGATTTTTGATGAACCTAAAATTGTGACGGTTGTACCCGTAGGAGAGGAATATGGGAGCATAAGTGTAACTTATCCCGGAGACGATATCTCCGATGGGAAAGTAGAGGTAAAAAAGGGTGATGATCTGCCTTTTGAAATAGATCCTAATGACGACTACATCGCAGTAATCAAGATATTGAAGGATACTGTTGAGGTGAGTAAAATAAGTACTGCGGAAAATTACTCGAATACGATTGAAAATATTGAGAATAATTATGAGATCAATGTAGAATTTAAGAAACCTAAAATAAAAGCTTGGTCAGAAGGTAACGGAACCATAAGCGACGCGCCTGACTCGTCATCGGATCCTTCGTCTCCCTTTACTGTTAAGGTGGACGCGGGGGGCAGCTCGTCATTCACAATAGAGGATACAATAGATGACAATGACCATATCATAGCAGATGTTGTCGTGACAAAGACTCTGACTGGTGAGGCAAATTCAGTATTTTCGGAAACGGGAATGCCCGATGGTAAAACCTACACTTTTACTGGTGTTGACGCTGACTATGAAATCGTTGCAACCTTTAAAAAACCTGTGATAAAAGTTTCATCAGGAGGCGGCGGAACCATCTCGTATGATAATGACGGAGAAACCGGAACCATACCAGATT
>JAOZLU010000418.1 GCA_029934695.1 Desulfobacterales bacterium
TAAGAATCTGCGTCTTTGATCAGCGTTTCGGCGGAGAAGTCTCCCGAATAATCGCACCGTAATCCTCACTCAGAATCATCATCGCAAATTTCTCCACATTGTCAAGCTCGTTCGTATTCAGCGAAACATAATCAAACCGCCCGCGAAGATCAGTATAGCCATCCTTGTAAAACAGGACATCGCCCCGGTTCATCCGTGCATAGACCTTGACATAGACCTTGGCCAGCGGCTTATGCGTGTCCTGATGCGCTACTTTGAGATGTCCGTAGTTTTCAATCACCTGTATCGCCAAAGAGTTTGCATAATAAATCTGGGATTTCTTTATGCCCCCTGCCTTGATTTCAACCATCAGGTTACTGTTGCGGAATGTTTCCGGAAGCTCGAACATAAAACTCGTCTCTCCGCCCGGAAGATCAACCTTCTCGGTTTTGTTGGGCCGGATAAATGCGAAATGCTCTGTCTGCTGGCGGACAAAAGGATTCCGGGAGAACAGTAGCTCAATATCCATGGGATAGTAATTCACCTGACACGAATTCAGATTCTGATAATTGATGGTCACGCGTCTTGATTCCACAGTGAAATCAAAACTGGTTTCAGTCGCAGCAAGTTTTGTCTGTATCTGATCCCGGTCTTCCTTATCGGCAACTTGGGGCATTTTGCCTTCAAGTTCATCTGATTGGTCCGCAACATATCGGAACAGGTTCCGCCACCGAGGCACGGGATGGTCCAGATATTTTGCAGCGATGGCTCTTGCCTGCCCAGGCTTTTCTGTATAAAAATCAAGATATGCCTGAAGATAGTCATACTGCATCCGGGTCTGGATATTTTCAGCATTGACATCCCTGAAAAAACGGATTGCCTCGCTCACACGATCCAGAAGGAGCAGATAATATGCCGTTGCCATGAGGTCCTCGTCAGTGAGGGAGGGGCGGTAACTCAGATATTGCATAAAGCGGTGATACTGATCGTAAAAGCGGTCATTGAGAATCTTTCGCCCCATGCCCATCTGATGTGCGCGGGCATTCACCAGCGGTTTATATTCCTTATGCTGGTATGTCTTTCGCTCCACCGGGTCAATGGACAGAAGCGGTGAGTCAATATAAAGTCCGCATCGGTTGGCATACTCAGAATGTCTGAGATACTCGGAGATACGCTTCTGCTCATTATGCCAGATGCTGTATGACCAGAGCGTATGATGATATGCGTGGCGTTCCCCAAGCAGACTGAGAACCGTTTTAAAGAACTCCTTATCCTTCATACGAAAAGCGATCTTGTCCAGATCAACCCGGTTCAGATTGTGGTCGCGGAGAAATCCCAGGACCTCCTGCTCATCGCCATTCTGCGAAATATGCTCCCAGGATTCGGTATCTGTCCGGGTGAGTTCAGCCACCACATTCAGTTCCGAGGAAGATGCGCTGGCAATGAACTGCCCGTTCCGTGCAACCTGAACCGGATAATGTGCAAAAGTGCCAGTTTCAGAGAAATAGAAATGGTATTCAAAAGTCTGGGTCGCATAAGGCTCAAGCGTCATTGGAATGCCTTTGGTATGGAATCCTTTGTTCAGCTGCATCGCCCCTCTGGGAATCTGCAAAAGTATCCGCAGTTTCTGACGGGATGAACTTGGATTGCTCAACACAAGCTGACATCCGTAAGCGGTGTGAACCAGAAATTCATCTTTGACATACTTGTCAAACCGCTCATTGTCAACATAACGATAACGGTCATCAGGACGGAAGAAATGCTGACTCACGAGAATGGGAATCTTTTCCTCCGCGGGTGCGGCAGGTCTGATTTCTTTGTGAAATACGATCATGGGGCTGCCTGCCTTGATGGTAAATGTGATGCCCCGGGTCGTGGGTTCATGTTTCTCCGGCCTGAACGGGAGGTCAAGCACCGACAGGGCCAGCATCATCTCCGCAAAATTCTCGGAAGTGTATGGAAAATTTTTGGAGAGGAACGGTTTCCGAGGATCGCTCTGGGCATAGTCATTCCAAAACGCATTCACGGTGATGAGATCAGCATTCTGGCTTCCAGCAGGCACCTTATAATAATTGTTTTCAACCCATTCTTTTGTCTTGTCCAGCTTGCGGAAAAACTGACGTGCCGATTTTCTGGCTTCGCGCTTGGGAGGAGCGAATTGCGACGACTTGCCTGCGGTTTGCATTTTGCGTTTCTTCATTCCCCGGGAGGTTGCCATGCTCTTTTTAATGGGCCCACGGGACATGGCCGGCATTTCCTCCAAACCATCCCCATTCGAATCCATCTCAAAATCCATTTCATTCTCAGTCATCGCCAAAGCCATCATCGGTTTTACCATATCTTGTACGATGTCCTCCTTTGCCGCGTTAAAACCAAAAATGTCCTCCTCAAGAGCCCTGCCCTTCAAAGCCGTGTCAAACAGATGGTTGTATCTGTCAATATCAGGTGGAATCAGATCAGACAAATCTTTGACATATCGGCCAGTCCGGTCTTTGTCGGCCGGCCCACCGCGGGCAATGAGGATTTTTTCAACGATGTTGAGCTGAGAATATCTCCACGGCTCCAGATAGGACGTGAGATCATCCCCGAGCAGCCAATGATCCAGAAAGGTTTTGTCTTTCTTATTTCGGAGATAAGGGAGAATCACCTGGTCAAAAAATGTCCGATCCTTATGACAGATAAAGAAACTGAGTTCATGGCAAGCGTACTCTGAATATTTTTCCTCTTTTTCCTTCTGATCCATTTCAGGCCAGCGAAGAATAAAACTGAACTCCTGCAAGTCGGCATTCTCACTGAGCGTTGCCAGAAGCTGATACACCTTGTCCAGCGAATCATAAACCTCAAAGTCGGAACTGGTCATATCTGTGAGTTGGAAAGTTTCACCGGAGTTGATGATCGAAGTTTGCTTCTGCTCCGTAAAATGCCTCTCAGGGTCGAGACTTTGAACCAAACGCAGATCCCTTGTTTTTGCTTCCTCTTCTTGAAGAGAAATTTCCCGATAGACTGTATTGAACGAATCAATGGCAATAAGATGCAGTTGCCTGAAAGAGCCGAGAGCATTTCGGTCAATGAGAACGATGCCGTTTTCATCGGGTCTGAGGTTAAGCAGCAGTGCGGATGTCTCGCTCAGAAAGTCGAGATTGGCAAAACTGTCATCGGCCTGCTGAACCCCTCTGCCTTCAGAACCGACTTCTTTCATATCAGCCATATCAGCCATTTCTCTGGCAAAATCTTCTCCTGCACCAGCTTCATCTCTAACAGTTTCGGTCTTGCGAATGCTCCACGGATTCAGCAGCAGCTCAGGGCGATTCAGCATATTCCCGGGAAATTTTTCAGCATATTTCCGCTCCAGAATGTAGCGATACTCGTCTCCGATGTTCCGGCCTGCAATATACTGTGATTTTGGCCGGGAGAGTCGGACCTGATACGGCTCTGGAAATCCGGTGTCGGCAAGGTTGGAAAATGCGTGGAATGAAGGCATGAAACGGGTGGCAAACATAAGTACACGGGCAAATTCCGAGGCATTGCCCAACTGAATCCTGACAGACGACCTGTCTGTTTCAACACTGCTGATGTGAAGGGGGAACTCGTTTTTCATCTCCAGAATACGACGCTCAGAAATAACAAATCCCTCTGCTTCCGCCACGGACCCGGTCAGGCGGAGATTAATTTTTGTATTATGGTCCTTGAGAAAAAGATCATAATCTCCCGCAGGCAGCCCGCTGATTTCCAGAAAACCGTCGCTTATCTGAACAGCATCCCCTCGACCTGCCAGATAGGTCTGGCCGCGTTTTTCCAGCAGTGTGTAACAGAGACGCTGTTCCCCTTTGACAGTGCCGACATAAGGAATGCGAATGACTTTCCCGGCCCTTCCGTGAATATTGGCAGGATAGCGGCAAAGGTCTTTGATAAGAGTCCAGGTATGAGAAATTTCCTGAACACCTTTTGCGCGTAACCATTCGATTCCATCAAGACTGCCGAGATGAATGCGTCCCATGGTGTCTGTCTGGAGCGATGTGTGTATGGTTTCCCGGAAATAACGATGCTTGAGTTCAACCTTTACAGGACGGTCTGTTTTTGGCTCTCCGTTTTTGCCGAGAAGTTCCAAAAGATATGCGTCATTGACATGGCTCAGAAAGATATCCTCAACAGACAGGGTCGCATCAATTTTATTCAGTGAGAATTCCGCACTGTCGCTCAGTTCTTCTTTCTTGTTCTGGCTCATATTCTGAACCGAGGCACTCAGGGTAAAATGGATATTCGCGAGATCATCCGGGACCTGAAATTCATAAACAGACTCTTTGTTTTCAAACACTTTGAAATCAGAAACTTCCTTGACGGTGGATACACCGTTCTGATCAACAGTTTCAATGGCGAGGCGAACATTTTCCAGAAGGGAAAGGCTGATCGGATGACCGTTGAGCAGGAGGAAGGGGCGCACAATGACTTTGGAATTGAATCCTTTGAGAAGCGATTCCCGATCCGCGTAAATCCCCGCGGACATACTGTAATTTTCCGAAAGATGAACAAATGATGCCAGAGAGCAGAAATCCTTATCCTTCACAATGACAGTCTGAGGACCGGGTGTGTTGCTGAATGGAATAATAATAACGCCTTCTTTGTCAGACACATATTCCCGGCCCGCAAGCCAGATCACTGCCTCGGAGCGTTTCTGATTCTTCTCATCCCGCACAATAAACTCGTGACCTGCAGGGCCGATCTTCTCGGTGAAATACAGCTTTCCTTTGCGAATCACTGCACGACTGCTCTTGCCGTTTCCGATGAATTCCACCACAAAGACACCTGGTTTGCTGATCTGCGGAAAATCAAAGCTTCTTAGGATACGACGCAGTGCCGGCTCGTCATAGCTGATGACCTCTTCGTGCGTTGCGACCAGACCATCCAGATTCACAGCGGTATCCACTTCCCTGAAATTGGCCTGATAATAATTGAAGGTGTTGAGTTCAAAGATTTTGACGATCAGATTTTCTATGTTTTTGATATAAAGTTCAAGTCTGACCGGCTCATCTGTGGCGAAAAATTTCTTGTTGGTATGCGAAAAATCAATATCCACCCGTTCTTTGAGCCTCTGATAGGTGTTCGGATCAGTCATGGAGTACCACTGCTCCATGTCGCCGATGCTGTTGACGATCTTTGCTTCCACAAAAACAGGTTTGAGCCAGGTATCCCGGATGAATTTCTCGTAAGCCTTGTAATTTCTGGCATTGACGAAAAAGTGGGAGAGGTAGTCTCTCACCAGTTCTTCATCCGTGCCAATGGGAGGCATCCGGGTGCTGTCTGAAAAATCCGCATTCAGGTTTGCTTTTACATGGCGGCGTGAGGTCGTATTCACATATCCCGGATTGATATACTGAACATTCCGGGGAAGGCGTATGTATGTCATAAAAAGGTCATGGTCATAATTTCCCTGTGCGCGGTTCATATCCAAAATCTGATAGAGAATATGCACTTTCAGCGAATTATGCGCGGGTGACAGTTCCTTTGCGAATTTCCACAGTCTGTTGAGATAAGCCTTTTTTTCAGAAAGATCATATCGGATATCAACATCATCTCCGGGTGTCAGTTTTGAGATATACGCGTCGATAAATTCGGAATTGTCCATGAGTTCCGGCATGAGCCTGAGACATTTTTTCAGCTGGGATTTCAGGAGATGGCGGTGAATCGTATGAGACCCGAAACCGCTGCTGTGTTTGTACCTGAGGTCTTCCACGACGAGCCTCGCCAAGCCGGGGATGTCCGGCCGTTCCAGTCTTTCAAGCAAATGCCGCCGGCGATCCGGGTTAAGTTGGCCGTGGGCAAGAATATCAAGTCCTGCATCCTCAATGTCCTGAAGATTTTTGTATCGCGCAAAGGCTTTCTTCCTAAGAGAAGAAATGCTGATCTGTTGCTGATCAAGGCGGGTGGGATAGTTTGTTTTCCGGCCGGCGATCTCCTTGCGATGATCAAAGCGTAGCCCCAGTTCTTTCTTGATATGATCCAGCGATTTTTCGGGGCTATGCTCATATTCGAGGATCGCCTGACGGTTCAGGATTTCTTTGACTTGCGGGGTGTAGCCGTCGCGGCGTATCCATAATTCAAGCATGTTGCGAACCTGCTCAAAGTCGCCTGCATGCTGGGCATTCAGGCAATGATAGTAATAGTAGTCGCTGCTTCCCGGAATCAGTTGCTTCAGAGCTTCAGATCGGTCACGGGACAGACTGAAATCCTCAACAAACCCGATTTCACGGGCATCTGCCCAGCAGATAAAAAACAACGCCAAACCCAATACTGCAATTGTAATACTTAGTTTCATGTTTTCTCCTCTGTAAATCAAAATATGTTCAATAATTTCGTTTGTGCGTTTATAAGGTGGGTTGCG
>JAOZLU010001004.1 GCA_029934695.1 Desulfobacterales bacterium
CTCCTGAGTTTTCGCTCGTCCCTCGCTTCGTTCCGTGTCGGTGCGGATGCTTCTGGTTCTCCTCGCCTGCCTGCTTGTTCCCTCCTGCCTGCCTTGCCTGGCTCACTGACCTGGGGAGAGGGCCAGCCGGAACCCGAGGTTGTTGCGCCGGTTGCCGGGCGAGTCGTGGTTCCGATACGCCGACCGGCAGAACCCGGCATCGTAGCCCCAGCCGCCGCCCCGTAAGACACGGCGCGAGCCTGTAGAGGATCCCCGGGGATCAGTCACGGAGCCAGACGGATAATCCCCGTACCAGTCCCCGCACCACTCCCAGACGTTCCCGTGCATGTCGTACAGTCCCCAGTCATTGGACTTCAATTGCCCGACCGGATGGGTCGAACTTTCCGAATTCGCACCATACCACGCATACTGGGAGAGTTCGCTTTCATTGTCTCCAAAACAGTAAGTCGTATCCGAACCAGCCCGCGCCGCATATTCCCACTCGGCTTCCGTGGGCAGGCGGTATTTGTCCGTGCCTTCCTTCCGGTTCAGCTTCTTTATGAACTCCTGCACGTCATTCCAGGAAACCCGTTCCACAGGGCAGTTACTTCCGCAATTCTTAAAATAGAGTTTCGGAGGATTGCTTCCCATCACCGCCTTCCACTGCCCCTGCGTCACCTCGGTAGTCTGCATATAAAAGCCTTTGCTAATCTTTACCCGGTGCTGTTTCTCATCGCTGTCCCGTCCAGGCTCGTTTTCCGGGCTGCCCATCATAAAACTTCCCGGCTGGATATACACAAACTCCATCTCCAGACTGTTGCTGATTCGGGAGCGGGGGCCGCTGGGAACCGTTGTTGTCGCCCGTGTTGTAGTCGTGGTGGGGCGTGTCGTAGTCGTACTTGAAGACGTAGTTATGCTTGTTGCCTTCTTACTAGGCTTTGTTGCCGTGGCTATTCTTCGATCCGATGCTGGAAATTCCTCCATATCCCAGGGATAACGCCACATCTCTGTCACCACCCTTCGTATGGAGTCAATATCCACAGCAATAACATCCGCACCCTCATCCTCAATAATCATCCCCACAATCCCCTTTTCCGAAATCAGCGGCGCACCGGATGTGCCGACCTGCACACTGTTCATATCTATATGGATTTTACCGGCAATGGACTCAATATTGACAGAACCTATTCCGCTCTTCGTGGGAATATACCAATTCCTGCCCCGCCCGACAAACCATACCTCGTCATCTCTCCTGGCACGGGGATGGAAATATTTCCTTTCCCATTTGTAGCTCTTAAACGGTTTCGGCACTTCGAGCAGGGCAAGATCAATATCTTTATGAGAAAGCTCAAGCCGTTTGGCCAGATACACTTTTCCCTGTCTCTGATAAAAGCGCACCTGGATGTCCGGCTTTATATCAGGGTCATCCGGAACGATAACATGAAGCGCAGTTGCAACGTACAGTTTCCCGTCTTCTTCAGCAACCACAAACCCGAACCCGCTTTTTTCACCATCGGAAAGATGAACCACATTGTTCCGAAATCTTTCAGCCACATTGTCGGACCGAGGATGAAGCCGGGAAACCGGCCACAAAATTAGAAACAATATCATCATGCCTGCAATGAGGCTTATTTTTTTATCTAAGCGCATTATTTACTCTTTCCCTGATATGTTCATCTACCTGTTTCCATCTACCTGTTTCCATCTACCTGTTTCCATCTACACGGAT
>JAOZLU010000038.1:0-2226 GCA_029934695.1 Desulfobacterales bacterium
TATTGAGATGAAATGATTACTGTTCATAAATATGCTGATTATAACGCTTTCAGGGGAGGCCTGAAATCAGCCCTGCATCGCACCTTTTTAACCACAAAGGGCACAAAGGGGGCACAAAGGGCACAAAGCTTGAACCTGCACGTTCGGCCGGAACTGCTTATCTTTGAGATTTACGTTTATTATCAGAATGTTAAAAGCATCTTTTCAGACCATAAGCTGTAAAAAACAGTTAAAACCGGCTCTTAGGGAACGGAGAATCCGTAGCACCTTTATAAATAAGGCTTCCCAGATTAGAATTAAAATTTGAGGAAACCTTTAAGTATATGATACGAAAAAAGATATTCAAACGGGTGGCGAACTGCCTTTTTTTTGAACAGGAACCGAAAACGGCAGGGAGGTGTATGTCATCGGTGAGTCTCAGGTCAACTGTTTGGGAAAACTCTTAAAAACGATAAGCATCCGACATTTCTGCCAGATTTTTCATTGACGATTCCCTTTCCATCAGCTATTTTTGGAGAAATTGACACAGGGCATTTATTTTGTAAACAAACTCAGTTCACAATGAACTATAAATTTTCCTGAAACTTAAAACCTGAAACTTTCATATAAAAAATTGGATTAAGACATGCGTTTTCTTGACAAATTTGACAAAGACATTCGTAAAATACTGATCGCCCAGCTCCGCAACCTCTGGACGCACACTTCGACTGCGATAGAGGGCAACACGCTCACTCTCGGTGAGACAGCATTTGTGATTGAGGAGGGACTGACCGTTTCCGGAAAGTCCCTGAAAGACCACCAGGAGATGGTGGGACATGCCAGGGCCATTGATCTGATTTATGATCTGGTGAGGGAGAGACAGAAATCAGTGAGGACGATCTTTTCAATCTTCACAGAGCGGTTCAGACCGAAGCCGTTTTTGACGTTTGCAGGCCTGTGGGCAGATGGAAGGTCGAACCCTACTGGACATCCATGACAGACGGTGACAGGCAGGTCATGTCTGAGTATGCCCATCCCAAAGATGTGGCGGTTCTGATGAAAGTCTGGCTGGAACTTCTGAACTCACATATAAAACAGAAGGTTCCGGAAGAGAAATCGATTCGGGCCTATTCAGAACTCCACATCTCCTTTGTCCGCATTCATCTTTTTTACGACGGGAACGGACGGATGGCACGGCTGGTCTCCAATATTCCTGTTCTGAAATCAGGCTTCCCCCCTGTCATCATTCCGAAACAACGCCGGAGGGAATATATCATGGCACTGACCGAATATCATTTAAGTGCGGGACCTCCCGGACCGGATCAGCCCTTGGTCACTGCCAGGGAAAAACTGGAAAAATTCAGAACATTCTGTGCTGAATCCTGGAAAGAGTCAATGGAGCTTGTCCATGCCGCGCAGAAAAAGCAGGCAGAGAGAAATTGTGCCAGCGAGTAAATGATTCCTGAATCCAGGGCAGATATAAAATTATGCTGATTATAACGGATTTAGGGAGGCTGCAATTTCAACGCCGATATCCCACACAAAGGCACAGAGGACACAGAGAAAAGGCCCGGAGGATGAAAGCGGGCACATAAAAGTTTGCACAGAGGAAAAACAGAAAAGCTCTGTGTTCTCTGCGGCTTTGTGTGGGATATCGGGCAGGCCCTCCCCTGAATCCGTTATAATCAGAAATTATGGAAAACTTTTGTTTGGAAATCACCTGAAGATCAGAAGCCTGGCAGTCAGTAAGAATTCTGAATTTAATGCTTGCAATTCTGGATTGCAACTGGTACAGTCTTTCCTGATATTGACAATAATGGGCAACAAAAAAATCAATCCTACAAGAGATTTGCTTATGAGGAAATATTTATGATATCATACAACAAACTGATCGAAGATCTTCCCATGGAAGTTCAGTTCCCCATGATGAAAATTTTGGATGAACTCAGGGGGGAGTTCTCGGACACGGTCACAAAAACCGATTTCAGCAGATTGGAAGGTGTGGTTTCTGTCCTGACGGATAAGACACTTGAACTGGCAGAGGCCCAGAAAAGAACCGAACTGCGCCTTGAAAAGCTCACAGTGCACGTCGAAGAGCTTGCAGAGGCCCAGAAAAGAACCGAACTGCGCGTCGAAGAGCTTGCAGAGGCCCAGAAAAGAACCGAACTGCGCCTTGAAAAGCTCACAGTGCACGTCGAAGAGCTTGCAGAGGCCCAGAAAAGAACCGAACTGCGCGTCGAAGAGCTT
>JAOZLU010000038.1:2326-12535 GCA_029934695.1 Desulfobacterales bacterium
AACCGAACTGCGCGTCGAAGAGCTTGCAGAGGCCCAGAAAAGAACCGAACTGCGCGTCGAAGAGCTTGCAGAGGCCCAGAAAAGAACCGAACTGCGCCTTGAAAAGCTCACAGTGCGCGTCGAAGAGCTTGCAGAGGTTCAGAAAAAGACGAACAAGGACCTGGGAGGGCTTTCCAACTCCTTCGGATACTTTCTTGAAAACGAGGCCATCCGCTTTCTCCCGGGCATACTCAAAAAAGAGAAGGGCATTGACATCCGAGTGATGGACAGGCGCTATATTGTCTATCCCGATGGAAAGGATGACGAGATCAATATCTACGGAGAGGGGCTGCAAAACGGCAGAGAGGTGTATGTCATCGGTGAGAGCAAATCCCAGCTCGGGAAGAAGGATGTCAGCAAGTTTCAGAAGCTTGTGCGGCGGGTGTCTGACCATCTGAAGTCAGAAGTGTGTCCCGTGATTGTCACCCATTCCGCCCATCCGAGCGTGGAAGCTTATGCAGGGGAGAACATGCCTGAACTCACTGTTTACAGGTCTTATGAACTGAAAGAATAAAGACAGAAATGAATTCGGTGAGACCTCTCAGACCGGATGTTCGAGAATACCAAAAAGCTCATTTCAAAAGGGTGCAGATCAAGCCGGTTTCAGGCAATTATTAATCAGGGAAATGAGGCTACTTCGGAACTTCCTGAAAATGATGAAGACCCTCCTTGTTCACCTTATTTAAAGGATATGATTTCTGATTTAGGCGGCCATATTTTTCCTGATACCAGAGTTAATCTGGGTGAAACAAATCCTGTTGATAATTTTGAGATGCGTAACCATCTGGTTCATCTGGTTGAAGTGAATGAATCCGATGCAGAAGGGATAAATTTGGCAAAATGTTAATTTGTCAAGATGCATAACCATCTGGTTGAACTAAATGAATCCGATGCAGAAGGGACAAATTTGGCAAAAAGTATGCCAAAATGTTAATTTGTCAAAGAACTGGTGAACTCGAAATAAACAACATACCCGATTCAGGAAACTGTAGGCGGGTTCCGCCTCGCTCCTCTACATTCCGGCAACCTGCCGGTTTTCAAATAAATCCGGCCCGATTTCCCTGAACAGAACCACAAATGAAGGATGCCAACTGTTTTTTGAAAACTCTTTAAGGATAATTATAAATATATTTTTTATAAATAAAGCAAAAAAGAGTTGATATTTGAAATCAGATATAATATGAATTACGAATTTTGTACGGCACTCTCTGAAAATTGGGGATATTAAAACCTTTTATTATTCAAGGAGGATATGCTGATGAAGATTTTTTGCAAGTTTGTTGGTCTGACAATTTTTCTTTTCATTTCCTGTGCTGTTTCATTTCCTGCCTCTGCCCAAGAGGGCTTACCCGTGGACATTGATTTTGCCGAGGCCGGCTTTGCAGGGGCCGGGTTTGCGCCTACTCCCGGTACAGGGCAATTGGACTCTGATACATGGATAGTTGAAGGACTCTCAGAGGGGGGGGATTTAAGTTTCGCAACAGGTGATTTTGCCAGAGGCTCCTCAACTGGCAATGTAAGCACTGGCGGGATTTATGCCTTTGACGTGGGCGGTGGAGATATCGCTCTTGGCGTACAACCGGGCGAAGATGACTTTACTCCAGGTGGGATTATTTTAAAAATTCAAAACAATACTGGAGACACTGTTACTCAGTTAGATGTTTCTTATCATATTTGGCATCATAACAATGAAGGTCGGGCAAACTCGTTAAATTTTTCTTATTCATCAGACAACTTAGTATATACACCGGTTTCCGAACTTGATTTTACCACGACGGCCGCGGCTGATGCGAGTCCAGTCTGGCAATCCGTATCTAAGTCAGCCATAATCACAGGCTTCAGCATTGATGATGCCGGCTTTTTTTACCTGAAATGGACAGGCAATGATGTATCCGGTTCTGGATCACGAGATGAATACGGCATAGATAATATCCATGTTGCCGTATCTGTCACGGATATACCGCCAATCATTTCAACTGTCGCACCTGTTAATGACGCAACGAATATCGCAGTTGACACTGACATTGAAATCAGGTTCAGTGAGGATGTCACCGTAACCGCGAGTTCGTTCAATATCAACTGCACCCTCAGCGGCGAACATACCGCAAGTCTCAGTGGCAACGGGCAGGATTACACACTTGCTCCGGATACAGACTTTGCAAACGGGGAAACCTGCACAGTGACGGCAGACAAAATGCAAGTTGCCGACCAAGATGACACAGCGGACAATATGGCATCTGATTATACTTGGAGCTTTCATATTTACGCGCCGGATCTGTTCATTTCAGAGTATGTGGAAGGCGATGGCAACAATAAAGGTGTTGAGCTTTATAACTGCACAGGAGCAACGATTGACCTCAATATCGGAGATTATATTCTCGAATTTTATTTTAACGGAGTTTCTTCTCCGGGATTCACCATCTCACTGAACGGAACAGTTGCCGACGGCGATGTTTTTGTCGTTGCCAACCCGTCAGCATCTTTTGCAGGAACAGCGGATCAGTCAGAAGCCGGCTTGTGGTATAATGGCAACGATACCATTGTACTCAGAAAAGGCGGGGCTGGCGGCACCATTCTTGATGTCATCGGACAAATCGGCTTTGACCCGGGACTCGACAGCGAATGGGGATCCGGTCTCACATCTACAAGGAACAACACCCTTCGCCGAAACTCCAATGTCAGTGCCGGAGATATCAATTCTTCTGATGTATTTAATCCCGCAACCGAGTGGAAGGGTTACGCGCAAGATACATTCGACGGATTGGGATGGCATAATTGCGACTGCGGCGGCCCGGCCACACCCATCCATGACATCCAGGGCGACGGCCCGGCCAGCCCGGAGGTCGGCAAAACTCACACCATTGAGGGCGTGGTGGTCGGCGATTTCCAGGAAGCAAATCAACTCAAGGGCTTCTTTGTTCAGGAAGAGGACGCGGATGCTGATGACAACCCCGCGACATCCGAGGGAATCTTTGTCTATTATAATGGCGTGAATGTCAATGTGGGCGATGTGGTACGCGTGACAGGCAAGGTGGATGAGTACAATGATCTCACGGAACTGAAGAATGTCAGTGAGGTGATAATTTGCACCAGCGGAGCGACATTACCCTCGCCAGCGACAGTGAGCCTCCCCTTTGCAGACCCCGCCGACCTTGAACAATATGAAGGAATGCGGATTCAACTGCTGCAAACCCTCACAGTCACTGACAACCGTGACCTGGGCCGTTACGGTCAGATTGTCCTCTCATCCGGACGTCTGATGAACCCGACCGCGATCACATCCCCGGGCGCACCAGCCAATGCACAGCAGGCCGCCAATGATCTCAACCGCATCATCATTGACGACGGCAGCGGCATTGAGTACCCGGATCCCATCCCCTATCCCGGTGACGGACTCAGTGCATCCAATACCCTGCGAGGTGGCGGCACAGTGAGCGGTCTTACCGGTGTTCTGCATTACGCCTCCAACAAATACCGCGTCCATCCGACTGTCACGCCGATATTCGTCTCCGCCAACCCGCGGACAACCGCGCCCTCTGTGAGCGGAAGGCTCAGAATCGCCGGTTTCAACCTGCTCAACTATTTTAATGGAGACGGTGCTGGAGGCGGATTTCCGACCTCCCGCGGTGCGGATACGTTCTCCGAATTCAACCGCCAGCGGGCCAAAATTATCAGCGCAATATTGGCAATGAATGCCGATGTGATCGGCCTGACAGAGATGGAGAACGAAGGCTATGGCACGGAAAGTGCGATTCAGGATTTGGTAAACGGCTTAAACGATGCCTCAACAACCGGTGTGAGTTATGCTTTCATAAACCCCGGTTTCGATCTCGGTTCGGATGTGATCAAAACCGCCCTCCTCTATCGTGTGGAAACAGTCACGCCCGTCGGTTCTGCCGCCACAACGAGCATCGGACCGCATCCGCCATTGGCACAGACTTTCAAAGAGATTTCAACGGATGAACGCTTTACAGTGGCGGTCAACCATTTCAAAGCAAGGGTATGCGGCACCGCTGCTGACGGCAATGCGGATCAGGGCGACGGCCAGGGTTGCTGGAATCTCAAAAGAACCCAGGCCGCAGAGGCCCTGATATCCTGGCTCGGAACCGACCCCACCGGCAGCGAAGACCCCGACATCCTCATCATCGGCGATCTGAATGCCTACGCAAAGGAAAATCCGATTGCAAAAATCGAGGCCGCAGGCTATGCCAACCTGATCGCAGACTTCTGCGGGACAGACGCGTATTCATACATCTATTCCGGTCAGGCCGGATATATTGACCATGCATTCGCAAACGACAGCCTGTCATCCCAGGTAGTAGGAGCGGCGCACTGGCATATCAATGCTGACGAACCATATATGCTCGACTATAATGAAGAGAATAAATCCGCGGAACAGCTCGCCAGTCTGTACAATAATGACCCGTATCGTGCTTCCGACCATGACCCGGTGATCGTCGGCCTGGATCTGGATACAGCATCCCCTGCTCCTCCCAATCATGCATGCACGGATATCAGTCTGAGCGGCAGTCACAGCATACCTGAAAACCAGCCTGCCGGCATGTTTGTCGGCACACTCTCTGCCATTGACCCGGATCCCGGGGACAGTCACACATTTTACAGGGTCGGCAGACGGGACGGCTGGCTTGACAACAGTTCATTCATGCTTGACCGCAACAATATCAGAATCCCCCCGTTTTTTGAAGGCGACACCCTGACGGCTGCTGCGGCATTTGACTATGAAAGCAAAAAAAATTACACGATCTACATCCGTTGCAATGACAGTAACGGCGGATCCTGCTTCAAATCATTCACCATCAATGTCACCGATGTGAACGAAGTGCCTGCCGGCCTTGTCCTGAGCTACAGATGGATCAATGAGGGCGAGCCAGCCGGGACAACGGTGGGGATGTTTACCGCATCAGGCGATCCCGACATCGGCGATACCCATGCTTATACCTTGGTCCCCGGCGAGGGAGATGCTGACAACAGCCTTTTCAGCATTGATGCCGGCATCCTGAAAATCAAGACCGTCTTTGATTATGAAACCCAGAAGCATGATTACAGCATCCGGGTCCGCACCGCTGACAGCGGCGGTCTTGCTTACGAAGAGCAGTTCATCATCACGGTCAAAGACAGGAACGAAGCACCCACGGACATCAGCATGAGTAACAGCAGTGTGGATGAGAACATGCCTGCGGATACGGAAATCGGGACATTTTCCGCCACAGATGAAGACATAGCCGGCAGTCACGCGTATAGTCTGGTTGACGGCGAGGGAGATGCCGACAATGCTTCATTCCGCATCAGCGGGAATTATCTCAGATCAAAAACCGGATTTGATTATGAGACAAAGCACAATTACAGCATCCGTGTCCAGACAGATGACGGGAGCGGCGGTATTTTTCAGAAGCAGTTTTTCATCACTGTTACTGATGTCAATGATGCGCCCGAGGATGTCACCCTGAGCAGCACCAGTGTGCCGGAGAATCAGCCTGACGGCATCGCTGTCGGCATTTTTTCCGCCACAGACGCGGACAGCGGTGACAGTCACACCTACAGCCTGATCTCCGGCCCGGGCGGTGATGATAACAGCCTGTTCTCCATCAGCGGCAACACCCTCAGCGCAGTGTCCGGCTTTGATTATGAAGCCAGAGAAAGTTACATTGTTCAGGTGCGGACGACCGACACCCGGGGCGGCATATATGACAAGCCGTTTACGATAACGGTGGAAGATGTGGATGAACAGCCTGAAATCGCCGATCCCCTGGCCGATGTGACTGCTTATAATAACGGAGAATCCGCCACAATAGATATGACCGGTCTGTTCACCGATACAGACGATGCGGATGATGCCATCAAAAAAATGGTGGAATCGAATACTGACCCGGATGTTGTGACAGCCACAATTAACGGAGATACCCTGACACTCGCTTTTCACCAATGCGGAACAGCAGAGATAACCCTTCTCGCCGACTCCGACGGAAAGACTGTGACGGATACTTTTCACGTTACCGTCCTGCCCGTTTCCGGCGATATGAACTGTGACGGAAACACGGATATGAAAGATGCGGTAATCATCTTGCAGGTGCTGTCAGGAATAAATACGGCCGACATTTATCCGGATGCGGATACGAATGATGACGGAAGGATCGGGACTGAGGATCTGATCCATATTTTGGTGAATATCAGTGTTCCTTTTATTTAATAGCTGATTCTGCAGTGCGCTTCAGCGTACTTTCGCTATCAGCCGGGGGATTTATCCCATATGCATCAAGCTAAGATTGCCGGACGGGCTAAGATTGCCGGACGGGGCTAAGATTGCCGGACGGGGTTTGCAACCCCGTCCGAAACCTTTGCTGGCGGGGATTGACGGAACATTGCGGACGGGGTTGCAAACCCCGTCCGGCAGATCATGTATGAATAAAAACAGTTGGTTATGATCTTAGCTTGATGCTTATGGGATTTATCCCTCGGCTTCTGGAATTTTTGTCGGTTCTGACGATACAGATGAAACATGAAGGATAAATACTAATGAACATGAAAACTGAAATCAGATGGGTTGTCAGACCCATTGTGCCGGCTGATGTCTATACGGACAGAGAGGAGTTCCTTGAATATTTCCACAGAGCCGCCCTGGCCGCTGCGGGGCGGAGAACCATGTCCACCGTGCTTCTGGGCCAGCGGCGCATGGGAAAGACCGAGATATTCAAACGGGTGGTGAACCGCCTCTTTTTTGAGCAGGATCCGAAAGATCCAAACGCGGTGGTTCCCGTATATTACAGCTTCTCAGACACCTTTGAGGACAGGAAAAGCTTCGCAAAAAAGTATCTGGAAAATTTCATGCGCTATTACGTCGCATTCCGGACAGGACAGCCGGAAATCATTCGGGACAAACTCCAAGGGAAGGCACTGGTCTCGAAAATCAAAGCATCCAGATCGCTGTTTCCCTTCACAAGAACCCTGGACCTGATACTCCAGTGGCGAAAGGACATAGACACCGGGGACAGCTTCCTGCCCCATCAGGACGCGCTGGAGGTTCCGCGGCGGGTGTCGGATATAGACGACTCAAGCATCGTGATGTTTCTCGACGAATTCCAGAACACCCGCCTGCCCCAGTATGACTTTGATGTTGTCGGATATATGCAGGAGGCTGTGGAATCTCCGACCTGTCCGCATTTTGTCACCGGATCGGCCATGAGCATTCTCGCAAGGGAGATCATCGGCAGGGGATCGCTGTTCGGCAGATTTTGCGGCAAGGATATCGAACCCATGTCCGGCTATTGGGGTAGGGAACTTGTCCTGAATGCAGCCAGCTATTACAATGCAGAAGTATCCGAGGCGATGACACCGGTGGTCGCAGAACGCTGCGGCGGAAATCCGTTCTATATCACGGCTGTACTCCAACAGGCGGTGGAATTGCAGGAGATCATTTCTGACGAGAAAACTCTGGGCAAAATTCTGGCGGTGGACATCACATCGGGCTTTATCTGGGGAGAACTGAACGACCAGGTGACGCGCTGGATTGAGCGCATCAACGAACACAAGATCACCAAGTGGGTTCTGTATCTCTCCGCCTTGGAGGAGAACGAGGAGAAGGATAAAAGAAACCGTCTGAATTTGGAACGGATCCGGAGAGAGATAAAACAGCGTGAGGGCACGGATGTCCCCCTTGAAACCATAAGGGATGTGCTGATCAAGCTGTCCAGGGGAGACCTTCTGGAATACCTGGAGATGGGAAACTGGTTCCGACGAGTCAAGGATCCGATTCTCCTGGAATTCCTGAGAGTGTGGGGTAGGATAGAAGTCGAGGGCCATGATCAGCGGCAGGTGCAGGATGATCTGGCTGATGAATATCAGAATCTGAAGCGGAGGGTCAGCGAGTACAAAGGATATCTGGCAGAGGTGCATATGAGCCAGGTACTGCTGGACAGTCAGAACAGAACCCTGTCTGGAAAATTTTTCAACAGTGCGGAGGATATCCGGATGCCGTGGAGATTCTCTTATGTGCGTCACCGGGTGCGTATTGCATCTGGAAAAGGGAATGAGATTGATCTGCTGGGTGCCGCGGGAGCCGAGAAATGGGTATGTCAGAGCAAATGGGTCACAGATCGGCCCATGGGAAAGGGCGTTCTGGAGGAACTGGCTGCCCAGGCTGAGGAGGTCATGAGGGAGATGAAGCCCAAGACTCTGCGGATGTGGATTTTCGCCCATAACGGTCTGAACGGGAAAGCTGAGACCTTCGCCCGGGAGCATGGCATCCTCTGGTCGTCGCGCAGGGAATTTGACGAGCTTCTGGCTCACTTGGGGCTGAGGCCGTTGCCGAATTTGTGATGAGGGAATGCGTTGCCCCATAGCCAGCCTCGGATGGACACGAGACATCCTTCAATCTCATCCCACAACTATCAAAATGCAAAGGCACACCACCCCAACCAGCGCAACCCAGTCTGCCCTGCCTGATGAAAGCTCCGGTTCCGTCCGGTTTTCTGTGTAGCATCTGGCTTCCATTGCAATGACCAGTTTGTCAGCATCCTCAAAAGTCCGGCGCATCAGGGGAATTGCGAATTTTGTCAGACGGTAAACCGGATTTTTCCTGTTTTCGATTCCTCTTGCCCGCTGCGCGTCGGAAGTCTCTTTTGCCTGACTAAGAATAAGCGGGATAAAGCGGACTGTCAGACCGATCATTGTGGCGACCCGCTTCTCAGGAATGAACGGAAAGGGGGCCAGAAACCATCCCATGACCGCTCTGATTTCCGAAGGCCGGGTGCTTGAAACCAGCAACAGCCCGAGCAGAACAGTCAGTATCAGACGCCAGCAGATCAGGGTTCCATGATACAGCCCCTCTCCGGTAACTGCCATAGTTTTCCCGAGGATATCAGCCTCCAGCACCGGCACCCCGGGGGTGGACAAAGCCCGGGCCGCGAACACGAAAAGAAGCAGAATAAGGAAATAGCGGATTTCTTTTAAGACAGACAGGAAGGAGAGACGGGTGTGAATCATCACAGCCGCAAGTGCGAGGGTTAATATGAAAAGCCCCGGGAGATACGCTTTCAGGCCCGCAAAACTGATGAGTGCGAGAAACACAAGCTTGAACCGTGCATCCAGCCCGTGAAGGAGGGAATTCCCGGTGCGGAAACTGAATGCAGTCAGTTCAGCCATGATCCTATCTCAATTCCCGGGCGGGAGGCGCAGGGCTGTCTCACGCCGAACATTTCAGCATCCCTGACAACCTCATTCGGCGAGCCGTCCCTTGCAATTTTCCCGTCTTTCATAATGATCAGGCGGTCTGCGTGGGCAAACACTTTTTCCAGATCATGGGTGGTCAGCAGAATCGTATGCCCGGCCTGATGCAGAGAGAGTATCTGCCTTAAAATCTGCCGGACTCCCGGATAATCGAGGTTTGAAAAAGGTTCGTCAAACACCAGCACCTCAGATTTCATGGCAAGAATGCCCGCGATGGCAAGACGTCGTTTCTGGCCGCCTGAGAGAAGATGGGGGCTTTGATCTGCAAACTCCGTCAGTCTGACGGCTTCCAATGCCTCGGAGACCCGTTTCTGTATCTCGGCCCTGTCCAGGCATAGGTTTTCCGGACCAAAGGCCACATCATCACGCACTGTCTCGCCTACGATCTGGCTGTCAGCGTCCTGAAACACCATGCCGACCATCTGTCTTGCTCTTGCAGGATTCTCAGACACGGAGATTCCGGCCAGCGTGACCGATCCGACAGTGGGCACAAGAAGTCCGTTCAGATGCCGTAACAGCGTCGTTTTTCCCGAGCCGTTCTGTCCCGCGATGAGGACAAATTCGCCCTCCCGGACGGTCATATTTATCCCGTCTATGCCGGGGGTGCCGTCTGCGAAATGGTGCTTGAGGTTTTTTATTTCAAGAATATTTCCCAAATCAAATAAGTACCTGTGCAAAATTTAACAGCATTCTCACACAAAGACACAAAGCACACAGAGGTACAAAAAAAGCTCTTCTCTGTGTTCTTTGTGCCTTTGTGTGGGATATAAAAGTTTCACAACATTCTCACACAGAGCCACAAAGCACACAAAGGTAAAAAGCTCTTCTCTGTGTTCTCTGTGCCTTTGTGTGGGATATAAAAGTTTCACAACATTCTCACACAGAGCCACAAAGCACACAAAGGTAAAAAGCTCTTCTCTGTGTTCT
>JAOZLU010000038.1:12635-23398 GCA_029934695.1 Desulfobacterales bacterium
CACAAAGCACACAAAGGTAAAAAGCTCTTCTCTGTGTTCTTTGTGCCTTTGTGTGAGATATTTCACTTTATTCTCACACAAAGCCACAAAGCACACCAAGGTAAAAAAGTTATTCTCTGTGTTCTTTGTGTCTTTGTGTGGGATATTTCACTTTATTCTCACACAGAGCCACAAAGCACACAAAGGTAAAAAAGCTATTCTGTGTTCTTTGTGTGGGATATTTCACAACATTCTCACCCAGAGCCACAAAGCACACAAAGGTAAAAAGTGCTTCTCTGTGTTCTCTGTGCCTTTGTGTGGGATATTTCACAACATTCTCACCCAGAGCCACAAAGCACACAAAGATACAAAGGCTTTCTCTGTGCCTTTGTGTGAGATATGAAACCGTAGTCAGGTACTTAAATCCCAACTCTCAAATTGCAAAGCTTTGAACTTCTGGAATCAGACGGATGCCTGCTTCTGTTCACTGCTCACTGGCAACTGCCCGCGGGTCATCGGCAGCCGGTCGCTGAGAATCGGCCGCAATGCTTTTGCAATGGCTGCGGCGGCAACGATTTTGACAGCATCTCCCGGGAGAAAGGGATACATCCCCAGCGTCAGCGTTTTTCCCCAGATCATGCTGGTTACGATTTTCAGCCATGTGATGCCGAGAGCGTAAATAATGACTGTTCCGCAAATCATTGCGAGGACATCATAAACAGCACGGTTTTTCCAGAAAACCGGTGTCTGATTTTCCGTGTCTCCTGTTTTTTCAGTTATCAGGCCGATAAGAAAAACCGCGGGAAGGAAGCCGAGAAGGTATCCTCCGGTGGGGCCTGCAAATCGTGCAATGCCTCCGGTTCCGCCGGCAAACACGGGCAGGCCGCAGGCTCCGGCCAGCAGATAAACCCCGACGCATGCGAGTCCCCATTTGCTCCCCAGCAGAAGTCCTGCAAGAAAGACAAAGAGATTCTGGAGAACAATGGGAACGGGGCCTATGGGGACTGATATATATGCGCCTGCCGCAATCAATGCTGCAAAGAGTGATGCATATACGGTCATGCGAAGTTGTTCGGACTGATTATTCATTTGAAATACCTCATCTGTGAATTATGAATTATGAAGCTGTTTTTTTGCCTCTCTGCCTGCTCCGCTCTGTTTTTGCACTCCGGGGTTCAGGGTTTGAGAAAGCAGTCTCCGTAAATGACCTTTTTTACTGAGCCGTTTTCAAGCTCCAGCATCAGCGCGCCGTTTTCATCCACGTCTGTTGCAATGCCTTCTGACACGTCGTTTGTCGTGACAACTTTAACCCGTCGGCCGAGAGTCATGGTGTATTCTTTCCATTCGGAAATGATATTGTCAAAATTCCCGCTGTTCATCCGAGCTTCAAACTCATTCAGGAATTCGGAAAGAAGTGCTTTTCTTGAAACATCTCTGCCCAGTATCTTTTTCAACGACGCTGCCATGGGCTCCCGGGATGTGGGATCGTTGTTCACATTGATGCCGAGGCCGATATTGATAAAAGAGACCCTCTCGGATTCCGCCTCCATTTCAGAGAGCATTCCGGTAATTTTTTTGCCGTCAACCAAAATGTCATTGGGCCATTTTACAAGGGCATTGATATCGAACATCCTTTGAAGTGTCCGGGCAAGGGTCAGGGATGCGGAAAAGTTGATTCTGAAGCTTAAAACAGGCGGAATTTCCGGCCTGAGCACAAGGGTGAAATAAAGCCCCCCTTCTGAGGACAGCCATTTTCTCTGTAAACGTCCGCGACCTTTTTTCTGCTGTCCTGCAATGACGACTGTGAAATCAGGGCACCCTTTTCTGGCGAGGTTCCTGGCGATATCCATTGTGGAAGCCACTTGAGGGAAATAATGGATTTTGGATTCCCTGTCCGGAAATTCCCAGGGGAAAAGTGCGTCTCCCGGGTCTGTAAGCTGGTATCCTCTGGGCGAGGCGGCAATTTTGTAGCCCAGTTCCCGGAGTCGGGAAATATGTTTCCACACGGAAACCCTTGAAACCCCGAGTTCGGCACTCAGCTTTTCCCCTGAGACAATGCCTTCTTCCGCTTTTAATGTGTCAAGTATCTGCGCCTTCATTTCTGCCTCTGTTGAAATTTCGTTACCCTGATGAATTGGAGTGGGTAACGAAAAAAATATAAGATGTCAAGCAAAATCGGAAACAGGGGCAAAATAATTTGAGTGTGAACAAAAAATGTGGAAAGTGGTCTGGCATGCGGAACGATTTTGCAGGCTGTCCAAAACAATTTGCAAAATTGTTCTGCGACAAAGTCCTTTTTCATCTTTTTCATCCTTGACATTGGAATAATTTTTTGAGAACAGAGAGAAACTAAGTTCACAATCTGCTCTGGACTGGAAAATTATATACTTGGCCTGTGTACAGGATAAAAAACGACAATGTGCTGATATTACTGAATATGAACATTCCAGACAGAATCATCTGACCGTCCGATATTAAAGGCTGTCCGAAAATCTGATTTTTTTGTCCTGTACACAGATACTTGGCAATGAATTGCCGAGCTATTTTCAAAAGTCCCTACGGGCTGATTCCAGAGCCCGGAACCATGGAGAACAGCATGAAAGAACGAAACGTATTTTTAGAAAAAATTCATCTCAAAAATTTTCTGAGTCTGCGGGATGTTATCCTGCCATTGAAGCACTTGACAGTTTTGGTCGGGCCTAACGCCAGTGGCAAATCAAATGTTTTAAGATCATTGGCCCTTTTGCAGAAAATGATGTACGCAGAAAGTCCGCCGCCTTCCGATTTTATTCAGGATACAATATGGGCAGGCGGCGCAAATCAGATCGGATTCCATCTTCAGGCAAAGGCGGATGGGTCCTCGGTTGATTACAGGCTGGATTTGGATGCAAAAGCCGATGACAGACATCATGTGGCATTTGAAGAACTGACCATTGACAAGGTGAAAAAGGTGAAAGTCATCGCTGTCCGAAACGGACAGGGTGAGGTAAGAGACGAAGACGGTGAAAATCCGACAAAGTACCGTCCGAGCAAGCCCAAGCTCTCCCTGAAGTCTGCCAGTGATTACGGCGACAAACCAGTCACCACTGCTTTCACCGAATTCATCCGGGATTGGGAATTCTATAATTTCCAGCCTGCTGTAATGCGTGGAGAGAAAGGAATTTCGATAATCGTAGGACAATCAAAGGAATCCGCCAGTCTGGCAAATTTGCCCGATCTTGATACTGTCGGCTCAAGTTTGAAAGATATACTGGCTTACTGGTCCGAAAATGACGAGAGACGTTTCAAATCTGTAAACGAAGCGATTGAAGACTGTATGAAACGCAGGATAGAATATCGTATAAAAAACGGAGACACCGGATTATATCTCTGGGAAGGTTATCCCGTACCTCTGGACAGAGCCTCGGACGGAACCATGTTTCTGCTTGCCTATCAGGTGTTGCTCAATCATCCTGAGGTATCCCCCTTAATTGCCATAGAAGAACCGGAAAGGAATCTCCATCCCGGCGCGTTAAAGGAAATCGCCGGTATGCTTGAGCAGTTGTCCGAGCGATGCCAGGTCATCATCACCACGCACAGTTCCCAACTCCTTGACGCGTTTGACCCTGAAAGTTTGTCTGACAATCTGGGTGTCCTTCTTTTGCGGAACATATCGGGCCAGGGCACACAGGTTGTCAATCTGAAGGATGCCGTCAGAGATCGGAAGGCTCTGGATGGCTGGATAACGGATTTTGGTATTGGCAGTGCCATTTTTGAGAGCGAACTCCTGCAATATCTGACGGAGGACTGATTATGGCCAGCGTGACGATATGGGCATTGGAGTCGGATTATGACAGAGATACTGTCAGATGCCTGGCTGAAAAACTGACAGACAATGTATCCATCCGGGCGGTCGGCAGCAGTGTAAAACCTAAACAGCTTAAAGGGAAAAAAGATCCTGATGCGGCACTCAAAAGGAAAGTCGAACTTTATCTGGAAGAAGATGATTGCGTGATTTTTGTGATTGATAAAGATGGTCCGATGGCCTCTCATCAAAGGCGGCAGGAGCCGAATTCGCTTATTAATCAGCTTGATCGGGTAGTGAAAGATAAAGACTTCAGAGGGAAAGTCCATATTGCCTTCGCTGTTCAGGAAATAGAGGCATGGTTGCTGGTTGATTGTATGGGGATATTTTGCTACTTTGCAAGTCAGCGAAAAGAGTATAAAGAGAACTGTCGTGAAAAAGCCCTTAAAAAACAGAAGGTTGATCGTCTGATAAAAAAATTCCAGCATGGCAATACCGAGCTGATAGTTGAAGCGGAAGCAGGCGGAAAAGGCGTAAAGGAATACCTTGTAAAATTTTCACAGGAGATTTTTCGGACCTTCAATCCGAAAGTCAGACATCCGCCAAAAGATAAATTATACAAAGAAAGATTGGCACCTAAGATTGCCAAATACATTGAAATCAATGCTGAAACACGGAGACGCAACGCATCTCTCCGGCATTTGGGCGAATTGATTAAACAGTGTGCTGAATGGTAAGAACTACTGCTTGACCAAATAAGTTTTGAGGGGTTGGTCTGCGGGACGGTTTTGCAGGCTGTCCAAAACAATTTGTAAAATTGTTCTGCGACAAAGTCCTTTTTCATCCTTGACATTGGAATAAATTTTGAGAACAGAGAGAAATGTGACCTGGGAAGGGATTGAAGCCGTGGTCGTCATTTCTGTCAGAAAATATGAAGATATATAATCTCTGACAAGCCCGGATTCAGAAATTTTCTGCTGAACTGTCCCAAGATGGATGAAAATTTTGAAATCGGCAGCCAAAAAGATTTTCCACGAGCTATCGAACTGTGAAGTATTTAGTATCTGCTGAAAATCTCCTTCGAGAGATTACCCCACAGTCTGGTACGGGGTTAAAATTTTATGATTTAAGGGGTTTTAAATGCTTTTTACAGAGTTTCGGGAAAAAAATTGTCGGAAATCCGGTTTTTCGGACGCACCTCCCCTCTCCTCGGAACAGCCGGTTCCGGACCTGAGCAGGGGCGAAATTTCGGAAAGCCCTGTGAAATCAGGCGAGACCGAGTTTTTTCAGACTTGCCTCCCCGATTCTGTCCTCATCCCACAGTTGGAGGAATTTTTTGAGATTATGGGCGGTCTGACAGATCAGGGACCACATCCTGTGCCCTCCCAGCCCGTGCCACAGGCTTTTGCCGAAGCCCCGGAGGTTTTTGGAGACAGCGATGAACCCCTCCGTGGCGGAGCGGGCGCTGCGGCAGTGCCTGCTCTCCTCTTCGGCCACGTCGTCGCTGCGTAACCGGTCAGAAATTCTGCAAAACACTCAATAAAAACGGCTGGAATCTGCTGCGTGTTCACGGGATTGGCAAATCCCGCCGGCTCCCATTCGGATCAGATATCCGAATTCATTGGTTATGGTGAATTTTCCAATGATATTTCCGCCTGCCAGTTCTATAAAATCACGCAGCACACGATCTTCCCGTCTCCTGATATTTTTCCTGCGGGTCATGGCCTCAGCACTGGCAGTTATCAGAATCCTGCGGGCAGGCACATTGATCAAATGAGGAAGAATATCTCTGTCTTGTCTGCAAATCACCGGAATAAGCTTGAGCATGAATGCGATATCAAAGGAATCCATGCCGTTTGGCAGATAATCAGCCCATCTGATGTCGGCGATGCTCTCACACACGGGCATCAGACGCGTCGGCTTTGCCAGAGGCGAAAATATTTTCAGAATCTCAATGACATCCTGGCTCTTGTCTGTTGCCGCATAAATATCAGGACAGGTTTCAACCTCTCCGAAAGGATAGGACAGCGGATGAATCCCGCAGCCCACATCAAGTATTGTCCTCGGCGGTTCAATCATGTCAAAGAGTTTCTTGTAAAAAACCGGGTAGTCATCAGAACGCTCTTTTGTGGAAATATGCGACATGAGCAGGTCTTGGATAACCTGCCTGCTCTGATGAATGTCCGAGGATGAGGCGACCTGGTGCTCCAACTGCTTTTTCAGTTCCCCGCTCTTCTGGCTGTCTGACTGATATTGCCGCAGATGATAATAGACTTTCTTTCTGACCGATTTGATAATCGCCTTATAATCCCTGCGTTTTGTGATATCTCCATCCGGATATCGCTCCAGTATTTTACTCAGCAGATCAGGCTGGCTGTAAAAACCGTGTTCCAAAAATTTTCCGGCCTCTTCCGGTTCAATTCGGTAGCGGTCACAAATTGCGCTGACTTCACGCGTCAGAATCGCTTCCGGCAGTTCGGGGAATGGATGACTCATACTGTCTGTTCCTTGCAAAGCGTGTCTCAGGATTCGACCCGACCGCGGATTTGCCAGTCGGTGGAAGCCTGTGAAAAAAAATTGCGAATCTGCCGAAAATACGGCATCGGACTTCAGTTCCCTGTTTCGACAAACACAGGCCTCACCCGGACACCAGTTTCCGCATCTGTATGATCTTTCTCGTATTTCTCACGGCTGGCATCGTCAGCGTACTCCACAAAAAGGACCAGCGAGATTTCCGAAAGTTCCAGTTGCTTTCCATACCGGGCGGCCTGCTCCAGGGCCTCCCTGTATCCGGTCTCGCTCCTCCAGGATTTAAGTTCCATAGCGTAAATCTGCCCCGCATATTTTATGAAAATGTCAACCTGCCCGTTCCCTGTGGGAAACTCCGGCCAGACCTGGGTACGTCCTGATTCGAGAAAATCGCACAGATACCGGTACAGAGCGAAATGATACACAGCCTCGTAAATTCTCAAGTCCTTCCGCCTCGGTGCGTCTCTCAGCATCCATTCCCGGTTTTTTCTCAGGTAAGTCTCAAATCGCCGCATCAAATTTCCGATGTTCAGACTTTTTTCAGTGATCGTGTCGCCCAAGTCTTCAAAGGGTTCATGAAGTTTTCCGGTGTAGCCGAACAACTCACGGGCAAAATAATTGAACAGCCGTTTCTGAACAAAGGGAGAGGAAAATTTTATATAGGTTTTCGTTCTCCCCTCCCGATCAATTACGCCGTTCATGTAGAGGAAATTGACATCAGGATCGTCATATCCGAATCTGATTTTCTGGTCAGTTCTGAACAGATCCAGCACCATTTCTTTATAAGGTTCCTGTTTGGCCTTGCTGATGATATTCAGGATGTTGTTGTTCGGCAGAACATTAAGACCTGCCGCAAACACTTCTTCAAAGTCATTAGCGGTCACAGGTCTGGCGGAATCCGGTTTGTAATCTTCAAAGCCTTCTGTGAGCAACTCCCCGAACCAGGAAACCAGCCCGGGCTGTCCCCGGGTCTCGTAAAAAAGCTTTTCCACGACATCCGGCTCAACTTTCTGCCCGCTCTCTTTTTCATACCATCCGAACATTTTTCCCACCTCATCATAAGTGAGGTTGGGAATGCGGAGACTTCTCTGGATATTGAAGGGCGAGCCGCTGACATTTTCGATGCCGAGGACGCTTCTGACCCCGATCAGGGCGAGACCGTGCAGCAGACAACTTTTTTCGCCGGAGGGCTTCTCTGTCTCGTTCTTCCTCATAATATGCATGTCCCTGAACTCGTTTGCAAAACTGTTGATGAAATCCTCTCTGAGCGCGTCGAACTCGTCAATGATCAGAATCACGGGTTTTGAAAAAAACGGTTCGGAGAACACGCTGCGCAGCATGTCCCATGTTCTGATATCCGGCAATTCTCTTTCAAACCACTCCCGCAGGCGCCTGACAAAAAGTTCCAGGATTCTCTCCTCCGATCCGATTTTCCTCGCAGACTGCATGCTGATGATGCCGACCTCGAAGTCCCCCTGCTCCCTGATCCTTCTGAGAGTCTGCTGCATGATCCAGGTCTTCCCTGCCTGCCGGGGAGCCCAGACCGTGATATAATGGCCGCCCTTTTCCGGGTGTTCTCCGACAAGCTGGATATATGCGCTTTCGATCAGTTCTTCCCGGGGAGCGTGATAATGGATATCCCTGTCAACAGGTCCGTAGGATGAAAATTTTCTCATAATATGCTTTCCTTTCAATGGTGAAAAAGTTGATTTCCCCGGACAGCCGCTCATCCTCCGGTTGCGGCGAATACCGGTCTTACTGTGACACCGGTTTCCCCGTCGATGTGGTCCGTCTCGTACTTTTTCCGGTATTCGTCGGGAATGTGCTCCACAAACACGACCAGCCAGATCACTGAGAGCCCCAGAGACTTCCCGTACCGGGCTGCCTGTCCCAGAGATTCCCTGTAAGCCCGCTCGTCGCTGTAGCTTTTCAGTTCCAGGCCGTACCGTGTTCCCTCGTAATCGATGATCAGGTCTATGGTGCCGTTGCCCGTGGGAAATTCAGGCCACACACGGGCGTTCTTGTTTCCGAGGAACCGTCTCAGATATTCGTACAGGTTGAAATGATACACAGCCTCGAAGACCCGGAGGTCCTTCCTTCTGGGTGCGTCTCTCAGGAGCCAGTCCCGGTTTTTCCGGAGGTATTTCTCATATCTCCGGACAAGACTGCCGACATGAAGCCCGTCGGTTGTGAGAGTGTCCGACAGGTCCTCGAACAGCTCGGTCACTCTTCCCACCTCAGGGAAAAGTTCCCGTGAGAAATAGTTGAAAAGGCGTTTCTGCACAAAGGGGCTTGAGAACCTCACATAAAGATCGTCATCTGTCTCCTCTGTGTCAATCACGCCGTTCATGTACAGGAAGTTCAAGAGCGGATCGTCAAACGCAAACCCGGTCTTCTGATCGGTTCTGAAAAATTTCAGCACGGTTTCCCTGCACGGCTCCTCTTTTGCCTTGCTGATGATGTTGATGATGTTGTTGTTGGGAAGGGCTTTGACAGCCATCCTGAACGCATAGTCGAAATGCCTCATTGTCACAGGCTTTTCAGGTGTTTTGTTATAAGTTTCGGTGAGCAGTTCTCCGAACCAGGAAACCAGTCCGGGCTGTCCCCGGGTCTCATAAAAAAGCTTTTCCACGACATCCGGCTCAACTTTCTGCCCGCTCTCTTTTTCATACCATCCGAACATTTTTCCCACCTCATCATAAGTGAGGTTGGGAATGCGGAGACTTCTCTGGATATTGAAGGGCGAGCCGCTGACATTTTCGATGCCGAGGACGCTTCTGACCCCGATCAGGGCGAGACCGTGCAGCAGACAACTTTTTTCGCCGGAGGGCTTCTCTGTCTCGTTCTTCCTCATAATATGCATGTCCCTGAACTCGTTTGCAAAACTGTTGATGAAATCCTCTCTGAGCGCGTCGAACTCGTCAATGATCAGAATCACGGGTTTTGAAAAAAACGGTTCGGAGAACACGCTGCGCAGCATGTCCCATGTTCTGATATCCGGCAATTCTCTTTCAAACCACTCCCGCAGGCGCCTGACAAAAAGTTCCAGGATTCTCTCCTCCGATCCGATTTTCCTCGCAGACTGCATGCTGATGATGCCGACCTCGAAGTCCCCCTGCTCCCTGATCCTTCTGAGAGTCTGCTGCATGATCCAGGTCTTCCCTGCCTGCCGGGGAGCCCAGACCGTGATATAATGGCCGCCCTTTTCCGGGTGTTCTCCGACAAGCTGGATATATGCGCTTTCGATCAGTTCTTCCCGGGGAGCGTGATAATGGATATCCCTGTCAACAGGTCCGTAGGATGAAAATTTTCTCATAATATGGTTTCCTTTCAATGCTGGAAACTTGGAACTGGATAATCCAAGCTCCTGTTTCGAGTTTACGTTTACGTTTCAAGTTTGCAGAGCATCTCCCAGGATTCGACCAGCCGGCTTTCCGGAAACCATTTCTGATGACGTTCTGCCACACGATTCAGATACTCGGCAAGCATGTTTTCCCTGAGTCTTGTTCTCATCTCCTGTATGACATCTCGGATCATCCACAAATTGTGCAGGGCGAGGATTCTGTCGTCCTTCCAGACTTCTTTGCCCCCGGCTTTGCAATAAGGACATTCGCAATCCCACGGAACTGACGGAGATTCTGCTGTCCTAACGTCAAACGCACCATAAGGTGTCATGTACCATCCGCCCCGCGCATAGTGTATGAAAGAAGATGAGTCAAAAATATCGCAGCCCATGGAGATATAAAACGGCAGTTCCAGAGGATCACCGCCTCCATAAAGATGGATGGGAATATCCGGGTCTATGATCCTTCGGGCCTGGCGGATAACTTTGCCGATAAATCCGAGGTCGTGGTTTTTGTTGAACATGGGAACCAGACTCCCCAGGGCAATATATTTTACCCCGATTTCCATTAATCTTTCCAATGCATAAGCCCTTAAATCCAGAAAGCGTCCGCCCTGCTGAACCCCGATTAAAATCGCCTGGTCCACCAGCTTCATCCCTTCTTCAATGCGCTTTAAAGTGGCTTCCAGTTTTTTGGTGGCGGTTGTCCGATTCTCACCAGGTGTCGTTATCAGATCCAGAGGAGAAATCACATCAACCCCTATATCCTGCTGAAAATTGATGATCTTTTTATTGGAAAGATACAAAGGCCCTGAAAATTGCTGAAAAGCTCCTGAATCTGTGACAACCAGTCCTTCAAATCCCAGAAACGCCTTGACTCCCTGATCCATGACAGAACGCTTCAGTTCTCTTTTTTTATAGAGAAAATACGCATTTGTTATCAACGCTGTAAAATCAAACTCGTTTTTCAACGCCTCAGTCGTCACAAAAGAATTTCCATATTCAAAAACAGGCAGGAAAAGAGGTGTCTGATACACAGTTCCGTTATTTGTGAGAATTGAACGCATAAAGTCTCCATGTTTGATGTTTGATGTTTGATGTTTGATGTTTGATGTTTGATGTTTGATG
>JAOZLU010000419.1:0-974 GCA_029934695.1 Desulfobacterales bacterium
AAGGTGCGTGATACGGACGGCACTGCTTGTTTTGTTGACATGCTGACCTCCGGCCCCGCTGGCCCTGTAAACATCAATACGCAGATCCTTGTCTTCAATATCAATCACAATGTTGTTATCAACTTCAGGATAAACAAATACTGATGCAAAGGATGTGTGTCTCTTGCCGTTTGCATTAAACGGTGAAATCCTTACCAGACGATGCACCCCTTTCTCTGATTTCAGATATCCGTAAGCATATTTTCCGACAGCGGTGAATGTCGAGCTTTTGAGTCCTGCCTCATCACCCGGCTGAAAATCAATAATATCACTCTTAAATCCCTTCCGCTCCACCCACCGTGAATACATCCTGAAAAGCATTTCCGCCCAGTCCTGAGCCTCTGTTCCGCCTGCACCGGCATTGATGGATACAATGGCATTGTTCTTGTCATCTTCACCATCCAGCATGATGTCAAGGGAAAATTGTCTGGTCTGCCGGGCAATGGCCTGAACTTGGAGAGAAACTTCCTCTGCGGTCTCCGTATCCGATTCTTCTATTGCAAGGTCAAGCAGTATTTCACTCTCTTCAAGATCACTGCAAAGCGTTTTAAACACGTCAATTTTATCCGTCAGCAATGTGCGCTCTTTTAAAACGGATTTGGTGGCCTCAGGGGTGTCCCAAAATCCGTCTTTGGCAATGATGTGCTCAATCTCCTGCAACCTTTTTTCCTTGCCGGCTAAGTCAAAGATACTCCCTTAAATGTCCGACTTTCACAAAAAGCTCTTTTATAGTCTGTTTAAGTTCTAATGTCATTTTGCCCTCCTTATTAATTAAACGGCCAGTTTATCTTTACAAGGTTCTAAAAGCATCATAATAAAGTAGTATCATTATGATGTCAAGAACGCTGTTCATCAGTCCTTATTTTTTTTGCCATAATCCCTGCCTCATCAGCTCCTGAAGATTGAACCGTCTGCTCCTGCGGGATTGAACCGTC
>JAOZLU010000419.1:1074-6344 GCA_029934695.1 Desulfobacterales bacterium
TGCTCCTGCGGGATTGACAAATCCCGCAGCATGGCCCGGATCTGCCGATCCGGGCCGAGCTGAACCGTCTGCTCCTGCGGGATTGAACCGTCTGCTCCTGCGGGATTGACAAATCCCGCAGCATGGCCCGGATCTGCCGATCCGGGCTTCAAGTTTCATGGCCAAAAAGAAATGTTGACAATCTGAAAAAAATTGGTGTATAATATATGATTTTTGACAGGTGTGAATTGAAGACTGAAAGCTTCAATCTTTAACAATCTTTAATATGGGAGGAACACAGATGACCTGCTGGATGAACCTAGGTCAGATACTTAAAGTAAACGCAAAAAAGTTTCCAGACACCATTGCACTGAAAGACAGAGAAAAGCACTTTACATACCCGGAAGTAAACAGACGGGTGAATCAGTTGGCTCACAGTCTTCTTTCTTCAGGGCTGGAGAAGGGTGACAAAGTTGCAGTGCTGATGGAGAACAGCATTGAAATAACAGAAATCTATCTGGCAACAGCAAAAACGGGTCTGGTTATCGTACCCATAAATTTTCGGCTGGTCGGCGATGAGGTGGAGTATATTGTGAACAACTCGGATGCCAAAGCGTTGATTGTGGATGACGTTTTCACGCCGACAACAGATATGATTAAGCCAAAACTGAAGAATATAGCATCCGAAAGATATTTTGTTGTCGGTGAACCGACAGACGGATACAGGACTTATGAGGAATTTATCAAAGGGGCATCGGAAAAAGAGCCCGAGGCTGTTGCAGAATCAAAGGACACCTGGATTCTGATCTACACATCCGGCACCACCGGAAAGCCCAAAGGCGTTGTACGCTCCCATGAATCCCACATTGCATTCTACCTTATCAATGCACTTGACTTCGGATTTGACAAGCATGACGTATGCATGAATGTCATGCCGTTGTGCCACATCAATTCCACTTTTTTCACCTTTATATTCCTGTACATCGGCGCCACTGTTTATGTCCATCCTGCACAGTCTTTCAGGTCTGAGGAAATATTGGAAATTATCGAGCGGGAAAAAATCTCGTTTATCTCGCTCATCCCGACGCATTACAACCTTCTCCTGAACGTATCGGAAGACGCTAAAACTTATGATGTCAGTTCCGTCAGAAAGCTTCTCTGCTCTTCGGCTCCGGTAAGAAAAAGTATGAAAACTGCAATAATGGAGTTTTTCCCGGGTGTGGAACTTTATGAAGGATACGGCTCCACAGAAGCGGGGATCGTCACCGTGCTGAAGCCTGAAGACCAGCTGAGGAAACTGGGTTCCATAGGTTATGAATCCCTGGGCACGGACCTTGTGAAAATTCTGGATGAAGACGGAAACGAAGTCAGCACCGGCGAGATCGGTGAACTCTATTCCCGGGGGCCCATGCTCCTTGACGAGTATTATAAGATGCCTGAAAAGACTGCGGCTTCGTTCAAAGGAGAGTGGTTCAGTGCAGGGGACATGGCCAGATGTGACGAGGAAGGATTTTATCAGATTGTGGATCGGAAAGACAACATGATCATCACCGGCGGCGAAAATGTCCACCCCAGTGAAATAGAGGAAATCATCGGCAGTTATTCTGATGTCTTTGATGTCGCGGTTATCGGCCTGTCAGATGAGAAATGGGGAGAGCGGGTCGCCGCTGTTGTTGTTCCCAGAGACGATGTCACGCTTGATGATAAAACGATCATGGAACGCTGCAGGGAAAAGATGGCCGGATACAAGCGTCCCAAGCAGGTGATATTTATCAAGCCGGAGGAAATGCCAAGAACACCCACCGGAAAGATACTTCACCGAGTACTCAGAAAAAACTATGGCAAATAGAACGATTCGTGTTTCTGTCACGGAACTGTTTTACGGGACATTGAAACATCAGGCAAACAGAACGATTCATATTTCTGTCACGGAACTGTCTTACGGAATACCGGACACTGAAACACAAAAATATTAAAATACTGAATTCGGAGGTAATGAAATGTTGACAAAAGCGTTTATACCGTATAGAGGGTATTACTCTAGTCCTTTTGCCAGATGGCAGGGAAGTATGGCCAATGCGAATGCTATTATTCTCGGAGCTGAGACGACCAAAAGATGGCTCGCTGAGAAGAACTGGGATCCCAAGATGTTTGACTATCATTTTCTGGGCATGACCGTTCATCAGCACCGCATGTTTTACGGCAGTACATGGTCCGCGGCCATGATCGGCGCGACGGGTATTCCCGGGGCCACCGTCATGCAGGCCTGTTCCACTTCAACGACCTGTGTTTATCAGGCGAGTCTGGGGATAGAGACCGGCTATTATCAGAATGTTTATTGTATGATGGTTGACAGATGTTCCAATGGTCCCCATACAGTATGGCCCAATCCCATGGGACCTGGCGGAGAGGTGGAATCAGAAAACTGGCTGATGGATAATTTCAACAAGGACCCCTGGGCAGGAAACGCCATGATCCATACTGCGGAAAATGTGTCCAAAGAGGCCGGTGTCACAAGAGAACAGTGTGATGAGGTTGCCCTGAGACGGTATGAGCAATATACAGATGCGCTTGCTGATGACAGTGCTTTTCAAAAACGCTACATGTTTCCTGTGGAAGTCAGACTTTCCAAAAAGAAGACCCTTCTGGTCGAAGCAGATGAAGGCATCACCGAAACTACGAAAGAAGGTCTTGCAAAACTCAGACCTGTTCTGCCGGACGGCGTTCATACTTATGGCGCGCAGACTCATCCCGGGGATGGAAACGTCGGCATTACGGTGACGACGAGGGAAAAAGCAAAAGAACTGAGCACCGATCCCGGGGTTGAAATCCAGGTCATTTCTTACGGGTATGCCAGGGCAAAGAAAGGATTTATGGCGATGGCGGTCGTGCCGGCAGTCAAAATGGCACTTGAAAAGGCCAGTATCAGCATTGATGAGGTGAAGGCCGTTAAAACGCACAATCCTTTTGCTGCAAACGATATTTACCTGGCCCAGGAGATGAATATTGATGTCAACGGCTTCAACAACTATGGAAGTCCTCTGATTTTCGGACATCCCCAGGGCCCCACGGCCGGGCGTTGTATCATTGAAGGCATTGAAGAGGTGGCAATGATGGGCGGCGGTTATCTCCTTTTTGGCGGATGTGCGGCAGGAGATACCGGAGCGGCAATGGTTTTGAAAATCGGATAACACAAATTGACCGGTTGTCAGTTGTCGCTGGTAACGGACAACTGACAAATATTGTCCTGAAGCTGATCCGGCAAGAGCATTATTGTAAAATTACAGAACCGACGACTATTTAAGATAGTTGATAAAAACTATGGAAGGTATTTATGAAAAAACAAAAAGGAAAAAAGAGCAACGCTCAACTGATTATTGGAGCATTGATGACAGGCAAGTCACTGGGATCACGTAACATTTCTGACATGGTCTCTGAAATTGCAGGTAAGGAGATCAAGGTTCAGGATGTTGCAAGCATGCTTTCCAAAATAAGCAACACCAAGAAAAGCGACCTGGGGTTCTTTGTCAAGAGGGTGAAAGAGGGGAACAGTTTCACATATAATATGGTTGATGAAATTCTGGAACTCTCAGAGGAACAGGCTTATGATCTGACCTTAAAGATCGGAAAAGACAGATATACACTGGATGAGGCGTTGGAAGATTTTCCCGGGCTGTGCCAATATGTTCCCGGAGCCTCTCCCAAAGCCAAGCCTCAGCCTAAGAAGTCCCAGACTAAAAAAGCGGTTGTCAAAAAGGCCCCTCAGAAACCGGCCCCAAAGGTTGCCCAAGCAACGGCCAATCCTGTTTCAGATGCTCTGAACGTCGAGGCACTGGTCGCCGGGATAATTCAGAAAGTCACCGAAGAACTCGGAAATATGAACATCAGGGTCAAAGTGAGTTTAAATGTCGATGGGGTCGAAGAATAGTCGGCCTGATCACTCCATATAGCGTATTTATTCCGGAAAAAGAAGGAAATGAGCAAATTCAGCCCCAGGAAACAGTCAAGAAAAGATAAAATGCCCTTTGTTCTGATGGGTGCCTGCCTGTTGGCCCTGATTATCTTTTTTCTTGTGGTATTTTCAAAAGCCCCGAGTACCGGAACGGACAACCAGATCGGACAATCCGAGGGCAGACTGAGACAGGTGGAAGCCAGGCTTCTTGAACTGGAAGAGATGATGGATAACAGGTCTGCACCACGGCCCGATGCCCGGGATACCGGGCAGTTTGAGAACAGACTTGAGGCACTGGAGTCATCTGTGTCCTCAAGACTGGATCATATTGAGAAGGTATTGGGAAATTTGCAAAAAAAATTGGCTGTCCCGGCACCGAAAAATACCCAACAGACAGCCAAACCTGTAAAAAGAAGAGCAGCTCCCCAAAAAAGGACTGCCTCCCGATATCATTTTGTCCGCCCCGGAGAGACCCTTTATCAAATCAGCCGCAACTATGCCCTGACGGTGGAAGCATTGCGGGGGCTTAACAATCTTGCTCCCGGAGCATCAATTCATCCGGGGCAGAAGCTTGTCGTAGGCCGTTAAAAAATTGATTATGTCGCCAGACAAGACAGATTTTGAGATACACCTTTCTCCGACAGCGATCATTGACAGCGACCATAAAGACATTGCAGAATATGCAGAGGACGCTGTCAGCGACGCGGGCGAATATCCCGCAGCAAAGGCTGTAAAACTCTACTATGCTGTACGGGACTGTATCCGGTATGATCCATACTGTCCTTTCCACCTTCCCGAACATTACCGTGCAAGCAATGTACTCAAAAGCGGGCGCGGGTTTTGCATCAGCAAAGCATCGCTTCTTTGCGCCCTTGGAAGGTCATGCGGCATTCCGTCCAGAATTGGTTTTGCCAATGTTCGGAATCACCTTGCCACCAGACAGCTCATTGAATATATCGGCTCTGATCTGTTTGTTTATCATGGATTTACGGAATTTTATCTGGAAGGCAGATGGGTGCGGTCAACCCCTGCGTTTAATGCGGAACTCTGCCAGAAACATAATGTCAGTCCCCTTGAATTCAACGGCCGGGATGATTCCATTTTTCAAGCTTATAACAGTAAAAAGCAGAAGTTCATGGAGTATGTGGAATATCACGGAACTTACGCGGACATACCTGTGGATGAAATCGTGGCTGCATGGGAAAATGCATACAGCAGGGATCGTGTCAGGAAATGGATAAACGATTTTGAACAATCAGGAGGAAAGTCCGGACATCATTTTGGCAAAGAAGAAATTATAAAAAGTTGAAAGTTAAAAATTAAAAGCCAGTTTTTTTCT
>JAOZLU010000420.1 GCA_029934695.1 Desulfobacterales bacterium
AAATATCCGATTTCTGCAAGCAGTCACTTAAAAAACAAAACCACTGCTGAACCCAGATTCAATCCCCCGATTTTCCTGTTGCCGGGCATAACAGTTCAATCCCTCAGTCCGCTGTCATATTTGCCCCTGCGCTTTCCAGCTTTAAGGGTTTCAAAACCGCTCCTGAAAGCAGTTTCAAAACCCTTCCATCCTAATAAACCCCGCAGATACCGTCAACGCACAATTCTTCGATTTCGATTTCTTCGATAATCATGGAATCTTCAGTCTCCTGCACAGCCTCTTTCTTTTCCTCTTCATCAACTTTGATTTTTTCTCTTACTGCCATTGGCGTTTTCTCCTTATTTTACAATTTCAGAAGTTCGGATCGAACCATTGATCCGCGTAAACCGGAAAATTACCGGCTGCCGAAGTCAATGTCTTCGCCCGAGCATTTCAAGAACATTTTCCTGGCATCCTCAAGACTGACATCCTGAGGGTTGCCTTCCGTGCAGATGTCGTTGAGCACGCCCTGGGCGCACATATCCAGATCCTCGTTTTTCAGTCCCAGGTCTCTGAAATTTTTACGGATGCCGAGTTCACAACGCAGTTCTTCCACCGCCTCAATGAACTTTTCGCCAGCCTTGTAATCAGTCAGACCGACCACATTGATATGCGCCGCCTCAGCCATCATCCTGAAGCGATCCGGACAGGCTCTCAGGTTGTACCGGCACACATCAACCAGGCCGATGGCGTTGCACAGTCCGTGGGGAGAGTCATAGCGGCCGCCCAGAACATGGGCCATGGAGTGGACAATGCCGAGACCGGCACTGTTGAAGCTGACACCTGCTGCATATTCCGCCCATACCATCTGCTCAATTGCCTGATCATTGTTCCGGTTGGACGAGGACTCCCGGAGATTGTCGAAAATCTGGCCGATAGCCCACAACCCAGGGCCATAAGCAGCCTGTACTTTGAGGCGTGAGGCCAGGGCTTCCACAGCATGGGTCAGCGCATCCATACCAGTGTACGCGGCAATGTCGCCGTTCATGCATTGGTGCAGAATCGGATCATTTAATGACAGGGTGGGTGTGCAGTTCGGATCGAAAATCGCCATCTTGTACAATTCATCGGTCTGATTGATGATGGAAAAACAGGATGCCTCGGCTCCGGTGCCCGATGTCGTGTTGAGAGCCAGATGGGGAATCTTGTTGGGTTTGGTTGCCTTAAAGGCACCTTCGAATGTGCGGATATTCTCACCGTCATGCCCGTCCACCAGGCGGATGCCCTTGCAGCAATCCGTCGAACTGCCGCCACCCACGCTGACAAGCCCGTCATATTCACCCTCGGAGAGTTTCTTGTATCCTTCCATCACCTCGTGGTCCTTGGGATTCCCGGTGACATTGTCGTAAACACTGGATTCGACACCGGCATGCTTCAAAATGCCCTGAAGCTCTTCAATAATACCAGTCCCTCTCAGCCCCGTGGTCACGATGAAGGCATTTTTGATACCCAGATTTTTGGCTTCCTCCCCTGTCATAGTATGGGCACCCCATCCGGTAATTCCACGCGGATATGCATGCATCATCTTCAGGGGATACTCAAGTCTCTGGTCCTGCAAAGTTCTCTTTTTGTCTGCAAAATGTGCCATTTGTCCTCCTTAATTTTTTTACCTTCTGTGAATTTTAAAACCTTCTTCACCTTTATATTCAGCATATACGACCTCTTATACACTTGTCAACAGATAAATATAATATAAGACAGCCACCTTATATATGGAAGGGGGACATCCGGATTTGCCAATCCGGCATACGCGAATGGCAGCGGATTTTAATTGTCATAACATTTATTTTGGTAAAACAAGTTTATTTTCTGTTGACATTTGTGTCAATAAGAATAGTATAATTATATTATTTTTTGTCCAAGTATTCATGTCTTAATTTTTTATATTTACTATCAGTGACTTACATTATATATTGTGGCAAGTTGCTGAATATGAGAAAATTTAAAGAGCTTATCATCCTCTATTGGCACATTATTTGCATAAGAGCCGAACTGGTTTGTCAAAGCAGATTTGTACCTGCTTCAGGACAAGCTTCAGCATCAGGATATTTGTAAATCAATTTTGTTACTCGGCAGTGAAAAGTTGAAAGTAACTCCGCAACACCCTGAAATTATTCAGATCCGGGAAATATCTGTATCAGTAATTTCAGCAGGTTATGAGAATTTACGACTGTCAGGTTTGTTAAGGAACCATTATCAGATAACATACCCGCGCATGATCCGGCTGGCGCGGTGAACGGGCATCATGTTTGAAAACATTTTTTCACCTATTAATATAGGGCCGTTAACGCTGCCGAACCGGATTTGCCTTTTGGCCCATCGCACCAATTTTACCAGAGACGGTATGCTGAACGAGCGCCATATCGCGTATTATCGTCGCAGGGCTCAGGGAGGCTGCGGACTGATTATTGTGGGAGAGCTTGCGATCCATCCGAATGACCGCCCCTGGGAAACCGTGATTAAGGCATATCGTCCTGATGTGGCAGCGAATTTTCACAGGCTCACGGATGCCGTCCACCAATTTGACACCCGTGTGTTTGCCCAGTTGAACCATCACGGCTTTCAGAGCAGCGGCAGCATCACACGAAAAGTGACATGGGGACCGTCAGCCATCTCTGATATCGTGTTCGGGGAAACATGCAAATCCATGGAACCGGAAGATATGACTGAACTGGTGGAAGCATATTCAAAGACCGCCCTGCTGGCCAAACAAGGCGGGTTTGACGGCTTGGAGATTGACATTGGCCCGGAATCTCTGCTCAGACAATTTCTGTCACCCATCAGCAACCACAGGGGAGACGAATACGGCGGAAATTTGGAGAACCGTATGCGCCTGCCGCTGCAAGTGCTGGATGCGGTTCAGAAGACCGTGGGAGACGATCTTGCTGTGGGCATCTGCCTGTGTGCGGATGAAAAATTCTGGGGAGGCATCAATATTGAAGAATCCCTGCAAATTGCCCAGGAATTTGAGCGCACCGGACACGCGGACTTCATTAATGTCACAGTGGGCACATACTACAACCTGCATCTGGTCATGCCTTCCCAGCTCATCCCGTCAGGATTCACATTGGATGTTGCTGAACAGATTAAAAACTGTGTCAGCCTGCCTACCATTGCCAGTTATCAAACTGACTTCCCGGATATGGCGGAAAATATCATTGCCGAGGGCAAGGCGGATATGGTGGGATTTGTCCGTGCCATGATCAGTGATCCGGATATGGCCCGGAAGGCCCGGGAGGGCCGTCCCGAGGATATCCGTCACTGCGTCAGGGACAACAAGGGATGTGTCGGACGGATTAACCAGTCCAAGTCACTGGGATGTATCCAGAACCCGCAGATCGGTCATGAGCCGCTCACAGGAGAGGAATCCATGGCCCGGGCCAGTGAAAAAAAACGGGTCATTGTGATCGGAGCCGGCCCATCCGGAATGGAGGCTGCCCGTGTCGCGCATGAGAGAGGCCATGACGTGACTGTCTATGAAAAAGAGGAGACTGTGGGCGGACAGATCAATCTCATTGACAAACGCCCCGGGCGCGAGGCCATGTCCGGTGTGGTCCGCTATCTGAAACATACACTGGACAAAATCGGGGTGCCGGTGCGGACAGGAACAGTTGTGACACCTGAGCTGATCCTCAGTGAAAGGCCGGATGCCGTGGTGGTGGCAACCGGTTCCAAACCCATAGACAAACCATATCCCGGGGACTACGGACCGCCCACAGTGATCAACGGGCAGGATGCTGTCAAAGGGACATATCCCATCGGAGAAAATGTGCTGATTATTGATGAGGATGGCGGGGGGCGTTCCATGGCCACGGCTGAAATGCTTGCGGAGCAGGGAAAAAAAGTGACGCTTATCACCAGTGACCTGTTCATCGGCATTGAACTGGCCCCGCGCGGGGAGCTGTATCTCGGCAGACAACGTCTGCTCCAGAAGGGTGTCACATTTGCTCCGGATATCGAGGTGCTTGAAATCAGCGGCAAACAGGTCAGAGCCTGCGATATTTATACCAGGAAGACACTCCTTTTTGATGAGCATGACACAGTTGTCCTTGAGGTCGGAAATGCGGCAGATGACGCGCTCTATCAGCAACTTAAAAAAGAGGTCAGGGAAATTTATCGGACAGGGGACTGCGTGGCCCCGCGAGGTATTGACATGGCCATTATCGAAGGCAGAAACGCGGGGGAAGGGCTGTGAGTGAGTTCAAATATCTTTTTTCACCATTAAAAATCGGTTCTGTTGTGATTCCGAACCGGATCCATTTTGCCGCCCACATGACCAACTATGCGGAAAACAACTGCATCAGTGAGAGACTTGCTTACTACTACACTGAACGTGCCAAGGGGGGATGCGGACTTATCACCACAGAGGAGATGGGGGTGCATCCCACGGATCATCCTTATCAGAAATTGGTGGATGCATATCATCCGGAGGTGATTCCGGGGTTTAAAAAGCTGACTGACTCGATTCACGAATACGACACCCGGATATTTGCACAACTGAATCACAACGGCATGCAGGGAGACGGCAAAATATCCCGGCTGCCCGTATGGGGGCCTTCGGCCGGCAAAGATCCCATTTTCCGGGAAGTGTCCAAAGAAATGGAACCCGAGGATATTGCCGAATGCATTGTTTTTTTTGCCAAAAGTGCGGTGCATGCGGTTGAAGGCGGATTTGACGGCATTGAGCTGCAACTGGGACACAGTTCTCTCATACGGCAGTTCCTGTCTCCTCTCACCAATCATCGTGAAGATGAATACGGCGGCAGTTTTGAGAAGCGTCTGAGGTTCGCCCTGGAGGTGATTGAGGCGATCCGGAATGCTGTGGGGACTGACCTCCCCCTGGGAGTTCGGCTGAATGCGGATGAGATGCATCCCAAGGGGGGGATCACCCATGAGGATGCCAAGAAAATAGCTGTCCGCTTAGAAGCTTCCGGCCAAATTGATTTTTTGGACCTGAGCCTGGGAACCTTTTATAATCTCTACCTTGTTGAAGGCTCCATGCACACGCCGCTGGCATATACAGTGCCACTGGCGGCCGGCATGCGCTCCGTGGTGAATCTTCCTGTCTATTGCACCAATAGGATCAACGATCCCCATCTTGCTGAAAAAATCCTCGAAAATGGTCAGGCCGACGTGATCGGCATGGTCAGGGCACTGATCTGTGATCCGGAACTGCCCAACAAGGCAATGGAAAGCAGAACAGATGACATCCGCAACTGCATTGCCTGCAATCAGGGATGCATCGGACGTATGGGACTGGGCTATCGTCTGGGGTGCATTCATAATCCGGCTGTGGGGGAGGAGAAAGAACTGGGCATCGGCACCCTTGAACCTGCTGAAACACCCAAAAAAGTCATTGTGGTCGGAGCCGGTCCGGCAGGATTGGAAGTGGCGAGAGTCGCGACGCTCAGAAAACACAAGGTCATCCTTTTCGAGAAAAACAATGACCTTGGCGGGCAGAATATCATCGCGGGAAAAGTTGCCGGACGTCAGGAAATCACAGGCATCACCCGATGGCTGACAAGCCAGTTGAACAAACTTGATATTGATATACGGTTGAGCGTTGAAGCTGACGAATCGCTGATTTTAGGGGAAAATCCGGATGCGGTTGTTATCGCTGTCGGTTCAACACCCAAGGAGAAGCCTTTCCCAGGTGAATATTCCCCGCCTCAGGTGGTCAGCACCGTGCAGATTCTGACCGGTGAGGCCGAGGCCGGAGAGCGGGTTCTGCTTATTGATCTGGACGGGCATCATCAGGCCACAGGCACTGCGGAGTTACTGGCTGATCAGGGCAAAAAAGTCCATATCATCACCTCGTCCCTGTTTATCGGCTCCGCGCTGGGACCGTTACAGGATCTGTATCTGACACGGCAGCGACTGGCAAAAAAACGCGTAACATTCACCCCCGACATTGCCGTGCTTGAGATCCAGGGAACACTGGTTAAAGGGCTGAATGTATATTCCAATGAATTGATTGATTTCGGGCCTTACGACACGGTAGTTCTGGCAGCAGGAAATGTAGCAGATGAGACACTCTACATGGCTCTCAAAGGAAAAGTGGGGGAACTCTTCCGTGTGGGCGACTGCGTGGCACCGAGAAAAACTGACACGGCCATTATTGAGGGACACCGCATTGGGAGAATCCTGTAAGCATATAGCAGATTTCGATTGCCGATTGCCGGACGGGGTTGCATAAGACTGATCCTTGCAAACCGCTGATGAACGCTGATAAACGCTGATGCACTCCCGCACTCTGACCGGCTCACAGGCCGTATGTGTTCATCTGCGTCTGTCTGCGT
>JAOZLU010000039.1 GCA_029934695.1 Desulfobacterales bacterium
CGGATATCCGTTCAATCCTGAAATCCGCTGTCATATCTGTTTTGGAGGATGAAACGGATATCCGTTCAATCCTGAAATCCGCTGTCATATCTGTTTTGGAGGATGAAACAGATATATCCATTCAATCCTGACATGTTCGGAGATGCAAAATCAAGCAAAAAAAACTGAGGTGAAACAATGTTGCAGCAAATACAACTGAAAGATGCTGAAAGCAACTTCACGGAACTTGTCCGAAAATCTCTTGCCGGGGATGAGTTCGTCATCATGATAGACGGCAGGCCGGCTCTCAGGCTGATCAAAAATATTCCAGAAGGCTGGGAACTGCCGAGGGACAGGTGGTGATAAAAGATTGTCAGGGAGCAACAGGGGAGCGCAGGCATCATAAAGTTGCCCGGTCCGCCGGATTGGCAAATCCGAACCGTGAAGGGGCGGGGGATTTGCCAATCCCCGCGAGCAGCAGGGGAGCGCAGGAATATTTGCCAAACCCAGCGAGGATGCTTTGGCAGACCATAAACTATGGAAAGGATTCAATATGGGTCTGAAAGAAAAATTGCTGCAGTTCAGAGGAACAGAACCAGTCGAGGTTGACTGGGAGATTGAGAAGGAGAAATGGCTGGTCTCGGTCAGAGTGCTCTACGAGCAGATTCACACCTGGCTCGATGATCTGGTGAACGAAAATATGATGCGTTTGTTGAATTCTCCCGGGCGGATGTCCTGAGATATTTTGAGGGAATGAAGGAATTTATAGGTATTCCTGAACAATATATTGAAGATATGGCAAGGGCATCCGAGACTTGAACAACCGATGCTTCGGCTATGGTCCGGAGTGCAAAAATGAAGCCGCAAGGCGGAATTTTTTGCATTGCATCCGTATATGGGCGTGATTCCTTCCATCAGTCCACAATCTTCTAACCAGATTAAAGGGGATTGTGAAATGGACAAAAAAAATAGGTGCAGGCCTTGAAATTTCAGAATAAATCGTATATAAGAGTATTAAATTTGCTGATTATAACGCTTTTCGGGGAGGCCGTGAACGTGGTGGGCGTGAATATGCGTGAGCGTAAATGAATGTTTACGGCACGGCACGTTCACGGGGCTGTCTAATGTGATGAAAGGGGGGATTAAAAATGGACTTAATATGAAAATCGGGGAATGGAAATGGTTTAATGACAAAAAAAACAGAAAATGAGCAACAGGAGGAAAAAATGAAATTCAGATGGCAGTTTGTTGTTTGTATGGGTGCATTACTTATGGCATGGGCTTTGGCTCCGGTTTCATCGTATGCAGAAGATGAGGTAACCGTCGAGTGGGTGTTTCCAATCAGTTGCGATATGTCCTCGCCTGCTGTGGGGGCTGATGGAACCATTTATGTGGGGGCGGCAACAGAGTCGGATGAAGGCTCTCTTTATGCCATTGACCCTGATGATGCTGAAAAAGAGAAATGGGTTTTCCCAATCGACGACTGGGTGTATTCCTCTCCAGCCATAGGACTTGACGGAACCATCTATGTCGGCTCATACGATATGAATCTCTATGCAGTCAACCCTGATGATGGTGAATCCGAGTGGGTGGAACCTTTTTCAAGTGGCGGAACGATCTCCTCTCCTGCAATAGGGCCTGATGGAACGATCTATGTCGGCGTGACAATATTAGTGGATGAGGATTTTTACATGGAGACAGGCAAGGCATGTGCGGTTTCCCCTGATGATGGATCAGAGAAATGGACTTTCGAGACAGAAGGGGCCATCCATTCTTCTCCGGCCATCGGTTCAGATGGTACGGTTTACGTCGGGTCAGAAGATGGAAACCTCTACGCGCTCGACCCTGCTGATGGAAGCCTCAAATGGGAGATGCCTTTTCAGGTTGAAGGCAGTATCTATTCTTCCCCGGCCATCGGTGCGGACAGCACGATTTATGTTGGGACATTGACAACAACGGAAGATATCGAGAAAGGGAAACTCTATGCGGTTTCTCCTGAGGGGGATGAAAATTGGGTGTTGGATTTGCCAAACGGGATAATGCATTCCACGCCCGCTATAGGATTGGACGGTACAATATATGTGGGCACAGTAACATCCTATGACCCAACATTTGATGAAGTACTCAGCGATGGCAAACTCTATGCCGTCAGTCCAGATGGCGAGGAAAAGTGGCATTTTTTGACCGGATGGAGTGAATCTTCTCCTATTATCGGAACGGGCGGCACGATTTATATGGGATCAGAGGATGGGGATATTTATGCACTGAGTCCGAACAAGGAAGAAAGATGGAAGTTTCCGGTTGGGGAGGCAGATGCGTCACCCGCGATAGGCCCGAACGGTACAATTTATGTCGGGTCAGAAGAAGGGCTTTATGCCATAAGCCATGTTTCAGAACAAGGGGTAAATCTGTCTTGGCCTATGTTTCGGCGGGATTTGAGCCATACTGGCCGGGCTGACCTTCAGATCAGGGCGTTTATCCACACAGAAGAGAGAGGCCGTATTGAGGCGGTCTGGAAAGAAGGCGGCAGAGACGATACAGAGGGAGGACACCGCGTGATATGGGGGCATTTTTATGCCAGCCCCACTGATGTCACTTGGGGGAGCGAGCAGAATCCGGATCTGTTTGTCAAAATCTGGTTTGATGCAAGCGGCCGGGTGGATGTGAACTTCTTCCATGTGTCTGTGCCTGAGATTGAAGTATTCTCGGCATATGAGGGGATGACCGAACATGGCATGACAACAATGACCAACCGATACATCAGGCAATATTATGAAAATGGTCAGAGTCATATGGAGGAACAAGAAGAGGATGGATTGACACCCCTGGGGTATTCGCCTGCGGGTGATCCGTCAGGATATGCCACTGTCAAGGATCTCAAGATCGGCGCGGTGATCAATACGGTTGACGGGCCGAGTGAGGGATTCTGGCGCAAAGGTGGAGAAGATAAAACCGACGCGGGCCATGAGGTGGTCTGGGGATACTTTTATGCGGATCCTGAGAAATTCAGATGGGCAAGTGAACAGAACCCGGACTTGTTTGTGAAAATATGGTTTGACACGGACGGCCGGGTGGATGTGAACTTCTTCCATGTGTCTGTGCCGGATATTGAGGTCTTTTCTGATCTGCCGACTGAAGGGGGGTATGATCAGAAGGGGACAACGATCACAGATGACAGGTATGTTCGGCATGTGTATCAGAGGTAGGTGGGTCGCCTGACTGAAAAGGGTGAAATGTTGCCGGGCGAGCCTTTCCTGCGTTTCACCCGTCTTATAACCATTGAAAAATATCTTCAAGGGAATTGCAGACTTTAGAGTTTTCTTGTTGTTGCAATTCTTGTTGGCACTTTTTCAAAGCCGATTGCAGATGTTGAGGCATATCATCTGTTATAAGAAAACATGCAATGGTATGTTCTGGTTGTTTACAAATACCGACTGTAGCTTCAACAAGGCTGTATGCGCTTATATGTTGTCCGTTTTTATTCGGATCGGCTATAACAAAAAGCATGAAATGTGAATTCTGTTTCGCTTCATCTTCCCGCTTCTGAGCAGTGCTATTCCATTCAGCAACAACAGGGTTAAAATATATGATGCCTTTTGTCTCTAATATAGGAATCAATCTTCTACGCCATCTCGAATTACCACAGGTCCCGCCTAAAAAAAGATCATATTTTTTTAAATGTTCTGCCATTTTTTAACCTCTATGCCTATATACTTGATTGCGAAATTCAGATAGTCAGCTCTTTAGCTGTAGTTAAGGCATACCATTGCTGACATTCACTCATCATCACGTTTTCAATTTCATGAAGCACCTTATCTAATTCATTATCACTTCCTACATTTCGCAATTGTCTGGATAAAGCAGTAAGACTTATCTCAACAGATCGAGAATGTTGAATCATCCGGCGACAATCAAGTTGTGTCCGAATAGCATTGAGAGAGGCTCCGATAGCCGGAAAAACAAGAGAAATAAAAGTGAATATTTTTAAACATTCCAAATTATATCCACAGATATCTAACACGAACATGAGAAGAAAATTGAGGAATGTTATAAAAAGAGTGAAGTAAAAAACTATATTACCGAAATTGTGAAGCTTCCTATCTTCGGCATCTCTTTTTCCAATGTTATTTCTATGGTAATCGCATTGATTATCTACCCATTGTTCTCTGATAAAATCACGCTGTGATGTTATTAGAGTTGCATCTTCTATATCAGGTATTTTTCCCAAATCACACAGATAATCATCAAAATACTGATTCATCCATGAATCGGGATCGAAAACTCCAGAGGGATTTTCACATTGAGCACCGGAATATTTTCTGCCCACAGCGGTTAAAAAAAAGGCACTACGGAAACGTTCAGTCAGATAACGATAATCAAGCCATTTTTTGTGCCATGATCGCTGTTTCTCAATTCTTAATACCAAAATTATTCCTATCAGGGCAGATGCTTCTATTAAACTTAACCAAATCCAATTAGGGAGAAACAATGTCTGAACAGATACTATTGCAATCGCCAAAACTGAAAATATGTAGATGAAAAAATTGGCTGAACGATACTGATTCTGATATCGAATTGCCAGTTTGTCTGCTTTCACATATCCGTCAAGAATTTGGATGAAGGGAGGCTCTAAGCATTCAATTTTCAAGCGTTCTTTCCATGCCTTGAGAGTAGAAAGCATATCTTCTTTGTCGGACTCGGAATAATGGGGAACTATAGATTTGATAAATTTAATTTTACTCAGACATTCCAGCCAGAGCGGCCATTCCATCGGTTCTATTTTATATTCTTCTAAAGATTCCGATAATTTTGAGTTTGTATTAGGCATTTCCATCTCCTTTTTTGGAATTACTGAAATTGAATTCCGCCATTTATCATTCACAGGTAAATTTTATCTGATCAGCCCCTTCTTTCCCTACACTTACACTTACGCTGATTTTATTCTCAATAGTATCTATCTCGCCTTCAATTGAAACTTCTTTACTATTACTATTTACAGTAATTTTATCTTTATTCCAAAATTCATTTTGTTTGTAATCATAGCAATATTCCCCTCCATTAAAATTATAGCCCCAGAATGATACAGGAATTTCCGGCTTCACTTGTTTGATAGTTATAATTTCACCACATTCTTGAGAGATTGTGGGACAACTTTTGATTTGCAACTCAAATTCATCAGAGCCAGATAAAAGTTTTCTAGTACATCTCCACACACTCGGCTTACCATTCTTAATCAAGAAGTTTTTATCAATTTGAAAGTCTATACTTTGGTCATTAAAAAACTCTTCATATTCGGATTTACCATATACGCATCGAATTTCAATATATTTTTTTTGAAAACGATGGAAAAAAGCGTAAATCTTAAAGCTTCCATTTATGTCTGTAGTATCACTGGCAAAACTACTGAATATGTATTTATTATAGACATTTTCATAGAGCCACTTATGAATGCCTGACTCCCCTGTGACCTCTATTCTCACATGAGGTATTCCATCTTGTTTACCGCTATTTTTAAAGAAAACATTACCTTTTATTGATGTCGGCAGTACAGATACTATGATAACTATAAAAACAATAACTATAAAAATAGCAATCTTCATCTTACTCCAGATAAGAGACTTTAATTTTTTTGCGAGATCTTCCTTGACTTTATTTGACGATTCTTGATTATAGGTTCCATTATCATCAAAAAGAGGACTTTGCAGATTTAAGATATGCATTCTTCGCTTTGTTATCCATTTCACTTCACCTGTATCGCAGTATTTAACAATTATCGGAAGAATTTTTCGCTTGCGAGAAAAAAATTTGGGAATAAATTTTCGCTTGCGAGAAAAAATCAAAGGCATCTCTATTTTTGAAATAAAATCCCGGGTAAAAAAACTATCGGTGAGGAATAATATGGCAATCTTGGAATTTTTTATATTTTCTTTAATTACTTCTAAATAGTTCTCTCCTCCCTCAATCTCTCCATCGGTCCAAACCTTACTCATCAAATTGATTTCATTTTTATTCAACCATTCTATCGCCCCTTTTTCAGAATACGACTCAATCTCTAACAAATTCTTTAATATTTCATCCTTCTCCTTGACATCAGAGTGGGCGTAAGAAATGAAAACAGTCGGTTTTAAAGGAGTTGATATCCAGTTGAGAATTTTCCATAAATATATACTCCAACGTTGGCGTTTTTTTTCACTCATTTAATTGATATTTCCTCAAGTCTCAAGTCTAAGAAGCTGTTGAATTTTTTCTGATTATAACGGATTCAGGGGAGGCTGTGTGACTGAACCGGAAACTACGAATCACACGAATCAGCAGAGAGCACGCCAAGCGCGGATCACACCGGAAAAAAAAGGCTCGTATCTGCCATTCGTGGTTCGTGCTTTGCAGTCTCCCCCAAAAAACGTTATAATAAGAATTTTTTAACCACTTCCACAGGTTTTTCTGTAGATTTCATCATTACGCTTTCAAGTTCTTGTTCTGTACTACTACCTAAATATCTTTTCACACTTTCAAATCTTTCATTCTTGTCTGTAACTATTAATACTTTTATGCGGCCTCTTTTTTCTTTAATCTCAACAACATCTTCGTGAGCATCCGAAGGTTCCTCAGATGGATAATTATCATTGACGATAATAATTGCAAATGTAGCTTTTTTCACCTCTTTTTTGTTTTTTTTTGCAAAATCACATCCCTTCAGAATCCAATCATCATTCCATAGTCTGATTTTACATTTCTTTTTTATAGATACATCCCCCTCCAGAGCTTTAACCAATTTATCCTTTATTGCTTTGTCCTCATAGCTAAAAGCTATATAAATTATTATTTTTCTTTTTCTATACCACAAAATTATTATCAGACTGATTATGATAACTATCGCGGTTATGATGCAAGCTGTCAAATAGTAGTATTCACTCATTTAGTTACGACTCCATGTTCTCCGGTTTTTATAATACCATTGCACTCGTTCTGTGATATTTTTACTTCCTTGCAAATCATTCCAGAATCATCTAACTCGGCTTCTGGCATTTTCTTTGCCCATATACGACGTGAAATTATTTCACGACTTTCTTCTAATTTATAAATTAGCAACTTACTGCCTTCTTTGATATTAGGTTCGTTAATAGTGGTACGAGCAATCCTTTCTTCCATATTATATTCCTTGACTTCCCCTTTTCTAAACGGAAATTCTACCTTTAAGGCTTTAGCTAACAAATAGGCTGGTTCTTCCTCGTCACTATATATTATTTCCTGATAAGCATTCAAATAGCTTTGTTCCAGTGGATTCATATGTTCATCCATGTCATATACTTTGAGTTTATATTCATTGCCTATGATAGTATTATTTAGTTGCTCGAGGAATTTTTGATCCATATAATAATTGCCTTCAGCAGCCCTTAAAATTTTTTTTATCCATATGTTGTAATCTCCTTCTATACCTGTCTTTTTCATCTCTCGTTTTAAATCTTTCTCAATATCATCTTTATTTTTATATATTTTAAGCAAATTCAAAACGAATGAACAGATGTCGTAGTCATTAATTTTATCCTGCAAACCCTTCTCAACTTCTTCACGGTTATCATACTTTCTATCTTTCAAGTCACTCAAATCATTAATCTTTAAAATTATTGCATCTAAACCTTGATTTATGAAGGGTGCCTCATTATCATTTTTACATATTTTTGATATCTTCAAAAATATGAATGAACGGATACTTTCATCCTTAATATGTTTTAAGTCATCCTTGATTTGTTCACAACTTGTGTATTCTTTAGCTTTTAAGCCACTTAGTTTGGAATTCAATTCAGATGCTTTATTCAAAATATCTTGAGTTATTTTAAAGGATGCTTTAAAATTTGCTGAAATCCAATTGAAAACATTAGGAGGAAGCTTATCTTTTTTTAATTTATACAAAGAATCATCGTTGAGCCAATAATAACATTTAGCATTCATTAAAATTGGAATTTTATATAACATGACATATTGCTTTTTTATCTTATTTTCCAATGCAGTTATGAGTTCAGCTTCATCTTTGTAATATTTACCCTTATAACTTTTCAGTTCTTCTAAAATATCCAGAGATACAATAGTAGTATTTCCTTTCCTTATCGTTCCTGTGATAAGACATTCAACTCCCTTATCAAGTAATAATTGCCATCTATTCTGTTTACCAAGAAAATTCCAGATTGACTTTAAATTTGAAATATCATTGACAGGTTGTGTAAACAAACTACTGATATATGGTAATCCAAGAACTTTAAACCGCCTTGCTGTTACATCCTCTTCACGTTTAAGCTTCTCAATTTCTTTATGCAACTCAATTTGAAAATCTTTATCTTTCTTTTGATCCTGAATTTTAAAAAAAGGAGAAACATAAAAACACAATCGTTCATCATTCCTAAAAGATGGGGAAATCTTCCAGTCAGGACGTATGGTCACTTGTTGAGCCAATAAAATTGGCGAACGAGCATCCGATATAAAGTTATTTTCTGCCGTTAAGATCATGGAAGCCAAGAGTATCGGATCGTCTCGATTTTGAGAACTCATTCCTTTTCCTTCCATTCCTTTAATGATCATAATTGATTTATTACCTCTTTCATCAGTTGCCTCGATGGTAGTGTCTTCTTGCGGAAGAATTTCATACCTATGGATGGCAATATCAGTACCTTTTTCTATTAATACTTTCGTTTCATTAATCTTCACAGTATCAATATTACTGCTATCATGTATATCTACGTTTATCATAAACGGCATATCTTCACTTTCCAAAAATACTTCTTTACCGTCGTCCAAGTTTTTAATATCAATCTCTGGAGGATGAGTATCGTTGTTTTGAGTATAGAAGTTACTTACCTCTGTTCCTAAGCCCGCACTGGCAAGCAGGACAGATTTATGGCTGGAAAAAGAAGCCTGTAGAGGTATCTGGATAGATGTCTCATTTTTCAAACGATCATATGCTACTAATTTAACTTCATCAGTTTTAGTTGCCACTTCTCCTTTAAAGTAACCATTGACAACAGAGAAATTTTTATTATTAATAGAAATATCTTCAGAAAGACCAGAATCTTTATCTTTCAAAAAGCCGCGGATGATGACTTTTTTCTCACCCGGACCTATACTCTCCCATTTTTTATTAGTAACCACAATCATCGGACCACTCCGGTCTATATGGATGTCCACTTTATTTTCACCAATCCCTCCCATTACATTTTCTGACTCGACTCTGATAGTATGCTCACCTTCCGAAAGAAATAATTTCTTTTCAAAAGAAATGGTTTTTAATTCATTCGAATTATCCGACTCTTGTTTTTCTATATCCTTTATACTGTTTAATAAAAAGACAGGCTCGCCATTTACAGATATTGACTTTATATATTTTTCATTTTTAATAAGAGCCGAAAGAAGTACAGGTTTATCCCGGGTCAATGTTACAGATTTGTTTGGGCATTCTGTTTTCAGCTTCAGTTCAAGGGTAACGCGTGGACTTGAGTTTTTTATTCTCGCTGGATCAAGCAGGGCTTGATAGGCACGTTCAAGATAAAGTAATGTCTTTGCAGTTGGGACTTGCTTTAACGAGGTTTCCAAATTAATCGTTGTCTTTTCAAATTCCCCCAGATAATAATGAGATATTCCCATCTCCCGATTTGGAAAATAATCAACAAAATTCATCCGATAAGTACGCGCATCCCATCTATCCTTTTTCCCTTTCTCTTGAACAATCGCCTTATCGAAATTTGAAATGGCATTTTCAAACTCCCCCAATTCCATACAATGCAACCCCTGCAAATAATAATTGTACCACCAAGGACCATGGGTGTAACATTTATCCCCCTCAGTATCAAAGTCGGGGGACCAGTGTATTTTGCAGCAAAAAAGCGAAAATATCATCATCATTGCCAGAAACAATTGAACAGAACCACGGATTTTCATAACATCCTTCCTTCAAATCAGATTTTGGTTTATTTGGTACCATCAAAAATGTCAGCACCGAGATTTCCGTAAGATGGAATCCAATCACCACCCGTAAATATTCGGTAAACCGAGCGTAATCTCACCGGATAATTGACACCTTGCCCAATTTAAGGATATAATCCTTAACAGATATTTTTTATAATTTCAAATCTTTTTATTAAAAAATAATTTTGGTGTGCCAAACATCCAAGAGCTAAAATGAACATGAACTGCATAAATGAAACATCGTAATCATAATCCGAAAAAAAAAATGTTCTCAACGATCATTTTTCTGCATTATATATAATTAAGGTATGAAGCATCCTTCACTCGTCAGATTTCTGACATTCAGTTTGTGAATCGGTTTTATAAATCCCATATTTACAATAGGTTGCAAATTTGAACCTGACACCGGAAATCACAAATTTGTAAGAAAGTGTAAACTGCTTTGAGAATGCCAAGTATGAAATGATTGTGGGTAAAAAAATTAATTTCATTTCTTGACAATGCCAAAACAAGCCTTAAATTTATGAACATCATTATAAATGATGCTTTAGCATGGCAAAGTGTAAATTTGTAAACTGACAAATGAAAGATGTTGAAAAAGCTTATTTTCATCAGGGAACAAAAATGATCATAATCTAAAAAAATGTCATCAATCATTCTTCTGCATTATAATAAGGTACTCGACAATGAAAAGTTCAAAGTAAAAAATTGAAAGTTAATCCGTAACCCGTTGAAATTACTGAGCGGCTTATGCTGCTTTGAAAATATCAGTGTCAGCAATTTCAGCATGTTACGAGAACTTATGACTGTCGAGTAAGATATGAGGCATCCTTATATTCGGCAGTCTTCTGACTGTACATCGGTTTTCACACATATCCCATATTTGCAACAGCTTGCAAATTTGACACCGAAAATCACAAAGTGTAAACTGCTTTGAAGGATGCCAAGTATAAAATGGAAAAATGGTCGTGGATAAAAAAAATTTAAAATAATGTGTAAAAAAAATGACACTTCCTGCATATAATAAAATAAGGGAACAGGAAAAAAACTGTATTCGTTCATTCATCTTCCCCTTGCAAGGAAAGCAATGCAAAAAAAAATCATCAGCCTGAAAATTTTTGTCATATTGTTTATTTATGGATGTTCAAATATTGCTTTTGCACAGCAATATATGAAAATCACCTCATCCCCAAATCCTGTGGGGTCAGGAGCAATCGCACTGGGTATGGGAGGGGCATACATTGCCATGGCTTATGACGCCACCGCCGCGTCATGGAATCCGGCCTGTCTCGTGAGGCTTGACCATCCTGAATTTTCCCTTGTGTTCGACAAATTTTGCCGGACAGAAGACAACACTTTCAAAGGAAGCTTTTCTGGTGCCAGCGGACCGCAACAGACTAGCAAAGCGGACTTCAATTATCTCAGCTTCAGCTACCCCATTGTTCTTGAGCGTAATGACCATTTCAGAAAACTGGTCTTTTCAGTAAATTATCAACGCCTTTATGATTTTTCACGTGAATGGAACATTTCACAAAAGACAACGCCAGATCCGTACAGCATCGTGGAAGAATATCAGCATTACCAGCAAAAGGGGGACATTTCAGCCTTGGGATTGGCCTGTGGATTTGAGGTTCTTCCCAGAAAGCTCTGCTTGGGCTTTACATTGAACTTTTGGAAAGATGGGTTGCTCGGCTTGCCCAACAAATGGGAAGATACTGACCATGTATGGGGCGCAACAACTTTTGTCAATGCACCCAGTTCCACCCCTCCCCAGAATTTTGATTATACCATTCATCAAATGTATTCATTCAAAGACGGTTTTAATTTCAACATAGGGGGATTACTGAATTGGCGTGGTGAGGACAGATTCAGAATCGGGGCGGTCTTAAAATCTCCCTTTACAGCATCCTTAACATATAATGTTACCGGAGATGAGCTGGAATCGCTCCCTCCCCCTGATGAAGAAGTGGACATGCCCATGTCTTATGGCATCGGATTCTCATGGGAGCCCCTTGACAGCTTTATAATAGCCGCGGATATTTACAGAACCAGATGGAAGGAGTATGTCATCAGAGATTCAGAAGGTAAGGAAATATCCCCGATAACAGGCATGTCTTCAGAGGACTCAGACATTGGTGATACCACTCAGGTCAGAATCGGCGCAGAATATGTGTGGGACAGGCCGGAATATATACATGCGTGGACGGGAAGAATCGGCATGTTTTACGATCCCATCCCTGACAGAAAAAATCCTGAGGACTGCTATGGGCTGACTGTGGGAGTGGGCTTTGCCAAAAAATTGAGGTCTGATGATGAGAAGGTCAAAATCAAACCGAAAAAATATTCGATAGATGTTGCTTACCAGTACCGTTTTGCCAATGATGTGAGTGTTTCAATCTTTGATGATCAGGATCATTATGAATTTTCTCAGGACATAGAAGAGCATGTTGTATATTCATCAGTAATTTTTTATTATTAACCCATAACTTTTAAAAAAGGAGGTGTTAATCATGAAGGTCAAAATTATTCTTCTGAGCACTCTTGTCTGTTTTCTGGCAGTTCTTCTCTTGTCAGAAAATGTAATGGGGCAAGCACGTTATTCTATTTTTTATGCCCATGTCAAAAAGGGGTACCGTAATGTGAATAATGCCACAGTGGTAGCCCATGGTCCGAATGGCTACTACATATTGAGATACCGGTTGACTCCCTTGGGATGGGCATATTATGCACGAGTCAAATCTGGAAATTATAATCTCTATGTCAATGGCAGAAAGATAAGAAAAATTTATGTCAGAGGCAGAAGGATGGGCCAGGCTTATGCGCCCCCAGGCTCGTATGTGGAAGTGACTTGTCGCTTATGATAATGGGGAAAATTTTCTGAATAGCAGGATATAATCATCTCATCTCATCTCATCTCATTTCATGGAGGACGTTATGAAAAGAAGGAAAGCCTTAATCATCTTTGTGTGCCTGATCATGGCAGGTCTGGCATCAGTTGTCCCATCGGCCATGGCACAGATCCAAGGAGATGTCACCCTGAACCCTGGGTACATTTCCGGAACTGTGTCCATCGGGGATGTCAGCCAAAACACAAAAACCGTATGGAGAGCCAGGGTAAACGCATCCAGTAAAGACCCCACAGGCAATGATCTTTACGCTGAAACCTGGATCGGCCCCGAACTTGGAAACTATGCCCTGACCGTGCAAATCCCTGATGACGTACTGTCAGCCGGGACCAGTCAGGAATATAAAGTCTCCTGCGCGCTCTTCTATTCAAGTGACAAGAAGGAATATCTGGTTTTCAAAGAGCAGACCGTCACGGTCTCATACAATGAAACCACATCCCTGAATTTTGCTCTGGAACCCCCAAGCTACATAAAAGGGGATATCACTGTGGGATGCGGCACCCTGTCATCAGGGTGGTTTTATGCCAACACACAGATCCGAATCAGTTCTGATGGGAAATTCCGTGTTCCAATACAGCCGAACAGCGGTATCAAGGTGTATGGCCATGTTTACATGTCCAATGGGTGGAAATACGATCTGGACGAGCAGTACATAGATGCCAGTGCGGGCAATGAAACCGCTGTGAACTGGACTCTCCTCGCGGAACCATGCGGCGGATCATCCTGTAATGCGTCAATCAGCGGTGATATCAACCTGAGCGGACTGGGGGACAATATTCTTCACCATCACTGGATTCAGGTCTCCGGTTCGACTTTCAAAAAGTTGGAAAATATCAGCAGTGACACCTACGCCCTGGACAATCTCAAAGGTGGGGATCATACCTTTTATGCCCGCAGCTATCTGAACAGCTATGTGAGAAGTGGCAGGACATATTACGATGATCATTTTTACCATCCTTACGGGGTAAGCGGCATAAATGTGAACGCGCCTTGCGACACGGCCACCACCCACGATGTGTCAACCCATGCGGCCTTTGTCAACGGGAAAATCATCCTGGGACCCAACACAGTTGTCACACTTGAAGAAGATACAGCCACTGACACTTATGTCTATGGCTATGTCGAGCCGAATACCAGGTCTTACAACAAAGGGCTGAGTCGGGACGAGGTGGATCTCAGCACTGGCAACTACGATCTGATCCTGTCCCAGGGGGAATGGAATGTTTACTATACGAAATTCCATTTTCGCAATGATCAGTCCAAACTCTGCGATCCCGAAAACCCCCGTTATGTACACGCTTACTTGAACATAGAGGACCTCACCCGGACAGGTGACGGCAAAATATCCCTGACAGCCGGACAGACCATCAGCAACCATGATATCCGGTATGAAACCGGATCTGTCACCATCAAGTTTTATGTGAACGGCGGAGGCGTTTTAAAGGATCCGTATCTCACGGGTGAGAATGCTGACCGGACACAAGCCCGGATCAGCATCACAGCTTATGGAAAGAAAGGTGAGACCAGCGAAGGAGAAGTGACATTTATCGCCATCCCCGGAAAATACATCATAACCCCGAAAGCCACCGTGGGCGAATCACTGGTCACTTTCGGCAAACAGGAAATAGAGGTGGAAGCTGGTGTATGCAGAGGGATAGACATTCACGGGCCCAGCCTTACCATGGAAAGTCCGGAAGCGGGCTATTACACCACTGATGCCAGCATCACGCTCTCCGGAAAGGCGAGCGATGATATGGGAATCGCCAGTGTGGTGGTCAACGGGGACACGATCCCATTCACCTCGACCGACAACGCTGACGATCCCAACGAGGTCTCCTTCAGCACCTCCATCGCTCTAACGGCCGGAGCCACCACCATCCAGACAGTCGTCACCGACACGTCTGAAAAAGTTGTTTCTGACAACCGGCAGGTGTATCAGGATGGCAGTCCCCCTGCGTTGAACTGGCAGACTCCGTCTGAAGGGATGATCACCACTTCATCCCAGATTCTGATCCGAGGAACCGCAACGGATGACAGTGGGATCGCTGAGATCAAGGTCAATGGGGAGAATTTGAGCATCTCCTCAACCGACAATCCAGATGACTCGAATGAAGTCACCTTCAGCATGGAGGTGGATCTGAACGATGGGCAGAATCAGATTGAAGTGTTGGTGGAGGACACCAGCAACAGAACCACCGAGCAGACCCGCACGGTGATAAAGACCGAAGCCGGCGCCGGCCCTGTGGGGCCTGTGGATGATGCCGCGTGGACAGAAATGCCGGACGCTGAAACAATCCCTGAGGACCTCAGCGGCGTATGGATTAGTGAGGCGGGGAACGCGTTTGCCGTGGGAGAGAAAGGTACCATCCTTTATTACGATGGCACGAATTGGTCGAAAGTGCGGGTCGAAGGGATGAGCAGGAGTCTCACGGATGTATGGGGAATTTCTGAGAGCGACGTGTTCGCAGTCGGTAATGACAGCACCATTCTTCATTACGACGGCAGTGTGTGGTCGAGAGTGATGAGAGGCACCTCCCATCTTCTCACAAGCGTGTGGGGAGCCTCCAGAAGTGACGTGTTTGTCGTAAGTCTCAACGGGGCCATTCTCCATTATGATGGAGCCGGCTGGGAGGAAATGAGAGAGGGATCTCCCCATATTTTTTTGGATATATGGGGAAGTTCCTCGGACAATCTGTTCGCTGTGGGAAACGTCATCCTCCATTATGATGGGCTTGAATGGACTGAAATGGAGAGCAACGCGTCCGAGGACCTCCTCATGAGTGTATGGGGAAGCTCCGGATATGACATCTTTGCCGCAGGAAAAGGCGGGACCATCCTCCATTACGATGGCACGGCGTGGCAGAGAATGGAAAGCGGCACTTCCGACACGTTCAAAGCTGTATGGGGTACTTCCCCCATTGAGGTGTTTGCCATGACGGAAAACGGTGCCATTTTCTTCTATAATGGCGCGGTATGGGCGGAAATGGCGAGCGGCACCCCCCACATCATCGAAGATGTGGCCAAGAATTCCGGGGATGACGTGTTCGCTGTCGGACCGGGTGGGACGATCCTCAAATTGAACACCGATGACTCAGGGCAGTGTCCCGGTTCCATCTGTCATGTTTCCGTAAATGGCTCGGATGATGCCGGAAACGGTTCCAGGATCAACCCCTTTGCCACCATTCAGCGCGGGGTTGATATGGCCAGCTATGGTTACACGGTGTTGGTAAAGCCGGGAACCTATAATGAAATGGTCAACTTCAACGGGAAAAACATCACAGTAGCCTCTTTGTTCCATACCACTTATGATGCCGACTATATTTCCCGAACCGTGATTGAAGGAAACGGGAACGGAAGTCTGGTCACTTTTGAAGATGATGAGAATTCCGTGGCGGTATTGAAGGGATTTACGTTGACTAACGGAACCTACGGAGTTTACTGTGACAACAATGCCAGTCCGAGCCTTGTGAACTTGGTGATCACCGGAAATGACGGTCCGGGAGTTTACTGCAACACCTCATCGCCGACGCTCATGAGCGTGACGATCACAGGGAACTCAGATGGCGGAGTTTACTGTGGGGACAATTCTCATCCGAATGTGGTGAATTCTGTTCTGTGGAACAATTCTCCCCATGAAGTTTACTTCAGGGAAGATCAGATCCCGAATTCCATTACCATTTCCCATTCAACCGTTGAGGGCAGGCAGGAGGGAATTGTCACCAATGATAATGGCACACTGAACTGGCTGAACGGAAACATCGGGTTTGATCCGATCTTCATAGACCATGAAAACGGGGATTACCGTCTTTCTGTCAATAGCTCCTGTATCGGGGCCGGCACATTGGACGGTGTGTCAGAGACCGGAAAACCCCGCCCTGAACCGGGGAGTTCTGATCCAGACATGGGTGCATATGAAAGTTCGCGGGGGGAACCGGAAGATGACATGACCGGTGTCCCGATCTTTGAGAACGGGCTTGAAAGTCTGGAGGATATTGAAAATGGCGAACTCAGCGGGAGTGTTGAGGGGGAAGTGGAATTTGCGTCGGCACATGACGGGAACGGGGTTGCCCTGAAGACGGAAACTTCCCGGATCAAATTTGACAAGGTGTTTGGCGATCTCTTTCCGGATGCGGGAAAGATTGAATTCTGGTGGGTACCCGCACAGGATGAGGATTCGTCCACAGGATCCCGAGACGCGGAAAGGGCCGCCTTTTCAATCGCCAGTGATGAGATATCTTTGGATGGTTGGCCGCTTTTCAGCTTTAATTTACAGTATCGCGGAGTTGATGACGCTGAAAATCTGACAACCATAGAGCTGAAAATATATGATGATGACATAGCGGATTATCATCGTATATATCTGCTTTATGATTTGAATTTTTCGGCTGGCCAGGATATCCATGTTGAAATCAAATGGGACAAAAAACTGGGATCATCTCCGATAAGAGCATATTTTAACGAGGAGGTGGGAACGGTCGTCGCTGAAGATTCCCAAAATCCCGAACTTGTGATCGAAAAGGTTCAGGAAAGCATCGGGAGCCTGACCTATGATCTGGAACTGCTGCGACAGTCCAAGCGGCCGGATGCCATACCGGAGCAATTTGACGCGGGGATGTACATCGCCGGACTCAGCATCCAGAATCGTGTCAGAAACCTGTATGTTGACGCTGAGTTTGACGGCGTGGTCAAGGGAACAGCCAATTCGCCTTACAAGACCATTGAGGAAGCCATTACCCATGCGGTTCCCTACACCACGATCCGTGTCGCCAAAGGCACATATACTGAAGCATTGGCGATTGCAGATATTGCCGGCATAAGGCTGGAAGGCGGTTGGAATAACAATGACGGTATATGGAAGCGTGACGAGTTGATTAACTCCAATCTGACCATAATCCTGGCAAGAGAAAGCTCCGCGGTTGTTCAGTTGGATAACGCTCCGGAAACTGCAGTTGACGGCTTTGCCATGCAGTACGGATTGGATGCGAAGAATTCTGATGATCTGGAATTCAGGAACAACTTGGCCGTCGGTATAACACCTGTCCGGCTTGAAAACTGTAACCGGGCCATCATTTCCAGCAGCAAGATTTTCGGAGAATCGGAAAATCATGATGCCGGCTATGGTATAGTTGTGGCAAACTCAACTGATGTCGAGATGGATGACAACATTATCCGGGTTGATGCAGGCGGGGTACATTTCAAAAGTAACTGTTCCGGTGTGATCATCAATAATACGATTCATATCCGCAACCTTGAAAATTCCGCTTATGGAATACAGCTGGAGTCGCCGCTTGAATTCGGAGATCTCCGAATCGTCAACAATGTCTTCTATTTTGAGGGAAGTGATTTCATAGGCATTGAAGAGGTTGGTGGAAATGCCACGCCTACCGCGCTGGTGAAAAATCATTTCTATGCGGATGAGACCGTGATTCTCTATCACGATGAAAATGGTCAGGGAGATATCAATGAGGGCGGAAAACTGAATGATGGAACGCTTGGTGATATTCTAGAGCAAAGTGGAAATTTTTACCATCAAATGCCGCCTTATGTCCCCTGTACTGAAATTGAAGAACTGGACGAGGAAGGAAATCCGATAGAGGAGGAACCCTGTACTGACGAATCGGGAGTTGAAACCCCCTGCCCTTGCGTGGATGTCGCGGTCATTCCCAAGCCATCCAATGCGGATTCGGACGGAGACGGTCTGCCAGACGAATGGGAGATGAAATACTTCGGCACCCTCTCATACGATGGCGAAGATGATGTTGATGGCGATGATTTGACAAACATCGGCGAATATTTGCATGGTACCCATCCAAGGTGCTTGGACACCGAAAGGGACGGCATGAGTGATGGATGGGAAGTCAAATATTATCTGGCACCTCTCATGGACGACAGCTTGGATGACGCGGATGGTGACGGATACTACAATGTCTTGGAGTACAGCTCCGAGTACAGCTATAGTCCGAGAGACCGAGGGTCCTATCCCAAATTCTGTCCCAAAGGCGGAATCTTCAAGGTCGGAGAGAGCGGATGGGTTGTGTTGAACTGGCTCTATGACGGCGGGATGTTTGAAGGAGAGTTGGGAATATTCGCCCTTTCAGGGATGAAGGCGTATGAGACAAACTGGAAGGATTTTGTAGAGAACGCGGCACGGCGGGCTATCCAAAATGCTCCGGAATCGGGCTATCTGGTCTTCTCTGACAGAAAAGAGGGTTCCCAATGGAAAGGGAAACTTAACGGAGAGGAGGACTGCAACCACGGTCCCTACAAAGGAATGAAGCGTTTTAAAATGACACCGGGGGATCAGTTCGCGGTTATTTTGGCACCCAACTGCACACTGGCAGATATCATCGAAGACCCGTCAATCATGCATGCAGGTCTCGGGACACGCCCCTTCTTCTCGTTTGCGTCGCCGAATTCAGATCCCGGATCTCATATGATTCAAATTGCAGACATGAATCCTTCAAGTGATAACCCAGAGGATGACGGCCTAAATGATGATACTTCCGGAGAAGGATCAGAAAACGATGAGTCAGGTGCTGACGCATCAGAAAGTGATGCTTCATCGGAGGGTGATGCCAAGACATCAGGTATTACCTTTGTCTTTGAGGATACAGATCCGCAGTACAGCGATATGGATTACAACGATCTTGTATTTCAGTTGGCAGGAACAGAGAATGAGACATCTCCGATACTGACATCGTTACTGTTGAATCTGGATGAGATTGAATGCGAAGACGGATGCGGATGCAAATGTGAGGAAGTTGCACAGGATTCAGGTGACACCGGAAATTCAGGGGATCCTGATGACAGCGGAGAGACAAGCGACACTGGAACCACAACTGATGCTGGAGATTCAGGCGATACTGGAGATTCAGGCGATGTCGAAGGTTCGGACGACACTGAGACTCCGATGGAATGCAGGTATGAAGAGACGGCTGAGGAGGATGCAAGCAGTGTTCCTCCCGTGCCTGACGAAGTGCGAGAGGCGATCAAGTCAGAAGAACTGGGTCAGCAACTCTACAATTACTTGGAGGCTCAGAACATTGACGGAACAGCGCCGTGGATCACCCTGATTCTTGATGCGTCGGCTGACCTGATGGTCTATGATCCTCAAGAGAGGGAATGTGGGAAAGAGGGGTGCTATATTCCGGGTGCAGTCTTTGAGTTTGGCAATGAAGGAGAACACCAAGTCATCTCTTTGCTTGCATTGGAAGAGGGGGATTATCGTGTCGTAATACGCCGCTGGCCAGAGTGTGGAACCTGTCTTCTGATAGTGGAGGAGCATCAGGGAGAGGTTGTATTGACAGAAGAGAGGGAAAGAGACATTGAAGAATATCTGATCCTGACTTCTGAGATTGCTGTTTCTGGTGAACTGGCAGTCACTCACATCGGCGATTTGAATCCTCCCACAACGCTTGATGGTGAGATACTCATCCATGACATTACCGGTGATGGAAGAGTTGACATCCTTGATGTCAGGAAGACTCGTTCAAAATTGGACACCTGTGAAGGGGATCAGGACTATGATCCTTTCTATGATTTCTTCGGTGACGATGGTTGCATCAGGTTTCCTGATCTCACGTCTGTTCTGGGTGAATGGTATAATCCTGAAGAAGATTCCGAATACGTTCCTGATGAGCCTATTGATCCCTGATCTCATCATATCCCCCGCCAACCAGACAAGATGGGCTGGCAGGGGATTTCAACAGGCTGTGTATTCCTACTACCACAACTTACAAGTTCGTCACCCCCTCTCTTATATAAATAGATACAAGGGGGGTGACGAATTTATGATTTGCTGTACTACGGTTTTTTCACTTCAAATTCTATGCGGGCAGGCATCTCTTGTCTGCCCGTTTCTCTGAAAGCAATTCTGAGGCCAATCCATGAAAAAATGGCTGTGTTGTATCACATTTATAGTTCTGTTTATCCCAGATATGTCCCACGCCCTGAGAGTGGAAATTGCTCCGGAAACCATCAATCCGATCAGACACGGCTTGCCGACCGGGGTTGATGAAACTTTTGCTGTTGATGTTTGGGTAAGAGAGGCTTCCGATCTTCTCGGCTTTTATTTTGTCATCAAGTATGATCCTTCTGTCATCACCGTTGTCAAGAGTGACAGCGATCTCCTTTCGGATTTTTTGTCAAGCACGGGAAGAATAGTTGAAGATGAAACCAAAGAAGTTGACAATATTGCCGGAGAATCAACTTTTATGGCATATACTATTCCTCCGGGCGGAGATTCGGACAGGGAAGGACCGAGCGGAGATGGCAAACTGGCGACCATCACTTTCAACGTGGAAAGTGTCAATGACAGTGCGGTGACTTTTCTTGAAGAAATGAGATGGATCACAGATACGACTGGCTCACCTTTACAACCAGAATGGCTCGGTGCGGAAGTCAGACCTAAATATCACATTGCGGCCAGCGCTGGGGGAAACGGAGCCATCCATCCATCCGATGATATGCTTGTGATACCCGGGGCAAACCAGACTTTCACAATAACCCCTGGTGATGAATGCTATGACATAGCAGATATCATTGTGGACAGTGATTCAGTCGGAACTGGGAGTTCCCACACATTCACCAATGTGAACGAAAATCATGCCATATCAGCCAGTTTTGCTAAAAAAACTTACACTGTGGAGGTCAGCGCAACCGAAGGCGGAACCATTTCCCCCTCCGACAGTGTCCCAATGACCTGCGGACAGGATAAAACTTTCACCATCACTCCGGCAGCCTGCCATGAGATAAAGAGTATCAAGGTGGATGCCTCCTCTGTCATGAGGGATGTGGAGATTGACGAAAACGGCACTGGAACTTACATGTTTGAGGATGTGAGAAACAGCCACACCATCGAAGCGGACTTTGAGAGGGTTTCCCACATCATCACCGCCAGTTCGGGTGCTCACGGGACCATTGATCCGTCTGGCGAGGTGAGTGTGGAATGCGGTTCTGAACCGGTATTCACCATAACCTCTGATGACTGTTACCAGATAGCGGATGTCACCGTGGATGACGCAGATGACCAGACAGAGGTGGTTTCGGTTAAGGCAGATGTCGAGATTGATGCGGATATCGGAATTTACACATTCAAGCCTGTCATCGAAGATCAGGAGATCGAGGCAACGTTTTCTCCCATAGTTTATACAATGGAAATTACCACAGGTGAGGGTGGAAGCGTCAAAATCATGCTGGATGACGAAGAAAAGGCCGAAGTTCCCGGTGGCTATTCCGGGACTGTGGAAATGAACTGCGGATCAGAGCCAGCCATTGTCATAACGCCCGATGGTTGTTATGAAATAGCTGAACTTAAAGTAAACGACATTGTACAGGAGATCGAACTCGACGGAGACGTGGGAACTTACCCGCCCCAACGTATGATCGAAAATCAAATCATAACGGCCAGTTTTGCTGTCAAAACGTACTCCGTAACCGTTACCCAAGCGGATTCTGTCACAATCGAGCCATCTGGAACGATCCATCTGGAATGCGGATCAGAGCCAGTTTTTACGATAACCCCTGTCCCACTTCCCCCGGAAGACGGCTATAAAATCAGAGATGTCAAGGTTGACGAAACATCTGTCATGGAAGATGTCACAACAGAAGATTGGGTTGTGACTTATACGTTTCTCCCTGTAACTCAAGACTATACTATCGAGGCCATTTCTGTCAAAACCCACCATATAACAGCCAGTGCAGGGGAAAACGGAGCCATTGAGCCATTCGGCGATGTATTTGCAGCAGACGGAGACAACCAGACATTTACGATTACGCCGGATGACGGCTATTATTCGAGTGATGTAAGCATCGTAAGCAGGCAGGATGCGGCAGACGGTGAACCGGCGGAAACGGAGATCACAGCAGGCCCCCTGACTGACCATATCGTACTCACCGACGTAAAATCCGATTTTGAAATCAGGGCCGAGTTTGGTCAGAATCCCAAGATAACGGTCACTCCTGCAGAAAACGGAACTATCAGTCCCTCGGAAGAGGTATCCGTGGAATACGGGGAAGATCAGGAATTCATCATCATGCCTGACAAATTCTACCATCTAACAGGTGTGGTGACTGATGATGAATCCGTCGAAGGAGAAGAAATAGACGGTACAGGCATCCATCTTTACAAATTCTATGAGGTGGCACAGGATCATAGTTTGGAAGCCACATTTGAATGCACTGACAGCGACATCAACGGCGATAAAACTGCTGATCTGGCCGATGCCATCCTGATCCTCAAACTCCTTGCCGGCATAGATATCACTGATGCCATCTCACCCTGTGCGGATGTGAACGAAGACGGAAGAATCGGCATGACGGAACTTCTCTCTGTTTTATATGCCATGGCAGGGGGCAGATAGGAGGGGACGGATTTACGAGTTGCTGTATTAGAGCTTTAAATTTTGTCATCTCGGAGGTGTGTGGTGCAAAAAAACGCTTCGCTTAATTTTTGCACTCCGGACAATCTTTTGCAAAAAAACGCTTCGCTTAATTTTTACATAAGGGCATTGAAAAAATGTCCCAAATAATCACTTTTGGTCTTTGTTATTTAA
>JAOZLU010000421.1 GCA_029934695.1 Desulfobacterales bacterium
AGCTTGAAGTTCATGGCAGCTTGAAGTTCATGGCAGTTTGAAGTTCATGGCAGTTCCAAGTTCACAGGCAGATAATGAAATAAAAACCCTTTAATCCGAAAAATTCAACCCATTTAAACAAAGGAGCTTTGATGATGACATGCTGACCACATATGCACAGATGAACATCATCAGAACTCGGGAACGTAAAATCATTAACTTAAAACGATGTACAGAGGAGGATAAAATGAAAACACTGAAAGTAAAATCGTTACTGTTTGCCCTGGCATTTTTTCTTTCACTTTTCACTGCTTACGCAAATGCATCCGTAAGTGATGATATGAATGACAGCAACGTCTTCAATCTGCATGATATCATATCATCACTGAAGGTGCTGGCAGGCATGACACCATCCTCGGACGTTCACAAAAGATCCGTGGAAAACAGTAGTGAAAAGATAGGCGTGAAAGAGGCAATTTACATCTTTCAGAACACAAACGGAATGAGCAGGCGATTCCGAAATGCTGCAAGGAACGCCGCTGCATCTCCCACTGCCTGTTTTATGAAGGTTACCCACGGTACCGGTGCGATAAACGAGCAGGTCAAACTTGAGATCATCTTGGAAGGAAACGGTGTCGCAGGTGTTGCTTTCACCATTGAATATGGCCCTCATCTTATATTGAATACTGTGGAGAGCGATTTCTTTGATACATTTGTGAGCCAGGGATTTTCTTCCCAAGATGGTTTGGATGGGAACGGAACAGCAGATGGCTACGTTCAGCCTGTTGTTTACGATACAGACGAAGCTGTGGGAGGAACAAAGATTGCTGCCGCACATCATTATGCAGGCGGGAGTGATGGGGATGTATTGTTCACCTTGTTTTTCAGTCTGAAGAGCGGTGCATCACCGGGAACCTATCCGATCAATATCAAACCCACGGTCTTAAACAACACAGATGCAGGCTACTCGGCCGAGGGCGAAGCCATTGATATGCTTATCGGCATAGACGGTGACACTTATCCTGTGCTGATAAACAGTGAAGTGAATGAAAACGGATATTCTGCCCATGTTGAACCGGGTTCGGTGACATTTATCAGTGGTAAACGCTATGAGCCGAATGCTGAAGACGAGCCTGTTTCAGATATTGCGGCGACTCTGGGTGATGCCATACTGGCGCTGAGGGCGTTGGCAGGAATGAGCGGAGATGGTATCAATCTTGAGCTGGATGTAAGCAAAGACGGAAAAATCGGACCCGAAGACCCTGTTTATATTTTGAAATTCATCGCAGATTCACAGTCAGGCGATGAAATAACCCCCCTCCAGTCTGAAAAAACCCGAATTGCATCCCCGGATGTCAGCGAATCTGATTTGGGGGAACTTGTTGCCGGCAACACAGATTTTGCGATTAATTTCTACCATGCCATCGCCGAAGGAGATGAAAACATTTTTTTCTCGCCGCACAGCATCTCCCTTGCTCTTGCCATGACTTACGCGGGAGCCAGAAAGGAGACGGCATCGCAGATGGCAGGCACCCTTCATTTTACGCTTTTCCAAGAAAATCTGCATCCCGCGTTCAACGCGCTTGATATTGAACTCATCAGTCGCGGTAAAAACGCACAAGGCCAGGATGGCGAAGGCTTCCGCCTGAATATAGCCAATTCTATATGGGGCCAGAAGGATTATCTTTTTCTCTCCTCATTTCTGAACACTTTGGCCGAAAACTACGGTGCCGGCCTGAACCTTCTTGATTTCAGCAGCGCGCCGGATGCGTCCCGGGTCATCATTAACAACTGGGTCAGCGACAAAACCGAGGAGAAAATCAAAGACCTGATTCCCGAAGGATCAATCTCATCTGCCACACGCCTGGTGCTGACCAATGCGATTTATTTCAACGCTGCATGGAAATTTCCCTTTAAAGAAGAACTCACCCAGAATGCCCCATTCCATCTGGCAGACGGCGGCGAAGTCACAGTGCCGATGATGTCAATGCCAGAAGCGGAGCGTTTCGGTTTCACAGAGGGAGACGAGTATCAGGCGGTGGAAGTGAGATATGACGGGAATGAGCTGTCAATGGTCATCCTGATTCCCGATGCCGGTCAGTTCGCCGCGTTTGAAACCTCGCTGACAAAAGACCGGTTCGATAGTATTTCAGAGGCCCTTGAGCTGACGAATATGAATCTTGAACTGCCGAAATTCAGACATGAATCCGCTTCAATCAGCATCAAAGATATGCTCTCTGAGATGGGAATGCCTGCCGCATTCGGCGGAGATGCGGATTTTTCAGGCATGAACGGCAAGTGCGGCCTCTTCATCAGCGATGTCATACACAAAGCTTATGTGGCTGTTGACGAAGCAGGCACAGAGGCGGCCGCCGCCACCGCCGTCATCATGAACGAAAGTGCGGCCATGCCGCCGGACAGACGACTGACAGTTGACCGTCCGTTTATCTTTCTCATCCGGGATATCAGAACAAAGGCCATCCTGTTTATCGGTCGCATTGTCAATCCTGCATGATCTGCGCCGGCAGAAGCTTCGGAACGGGAAAGTTCGTAGTTCCGCCTTCAGGCGGTGCCGAGCCGGGAAAGTTCGTAGTTCCGCGGAACTACGAACTTTTTGGTAGTAAGACCATAAACGCCGATAAAAATCCCGGAAATATCGGGAGCGTAAAATCGGCAACTTATGTCAGAAGGAGTCAGAATGATAATTAATTCTTTACTGGACACTGATTTGTACAAACTCACGATGATGCAGGGGGTCCTTCATCAGTTCCCGTGGGCAGAAGTCCAATATGAATTCAAATGCAGAGATGAAGGGATTGATCTCATACCTATTATAAAACAAGTACAGGAAGAGATAAATCATCTTTGCACCTTGCGGTTTACGGAAAAAGAGTTGGACTATCTGAGAACGCTGAGGTTTATGAAGGAAGATTTCATCCAATTCCTGAGACTGTTTCAGCTCAACAGCGATTTCGTCTGTATCGGCGTTGAAGATGGTGAATTTTTTCTAAAGATAAAAGGCCCTTGGCTTCATACAATATTATTTGAAGTGCCGGTTCTGGCGATTGTGAACGAGGTCTATTTTCGGGATATCCGACCCGCACCTGATTTCGAGTCCGGCAAAGAAAAGCTGCACGAAAAAATCAGTCTGGTAAAGGAATCGAATAAAGAGGGCCTGGAGTTCAGATTTGCGGATTTTGGCACCCGCCGAAGGTTCTCATACATCTGGCAAAACCAGATCATACGGATTTTGAAAGAAGAACTGCCCGAAAATTTAAGAGGGACGAGCAATGTGTTCTTTGCGATGAAACATGCTATGCTTCCAATCGGTACGATGGCGCATGAATGGCTGATGGCTGCTCAGGCATTAGGCCCGAAACTGGCGGACAGCCAGAAATTCGCATTGGAACACTGGGCCCAGGAATATCGGGGCGATCTGGGCATCGCATTATCGGATACGATGGGCTTTGATGCGTTTCTCAATGATTTTGACATGTATTTTGCCAAGCTGTTTGACGGATGCAGGCATGACAGCGGAGATCCGATGGTATGGGGCGACAGGCTGATTGAGCATTACAGGAAGCTTAAAGTTGACTCCCGTTCAAAAATAGCGATATTCAGTGACGGACTTTCCTTTCCAAAGGCCATAGAGATTACCAGATATTTCAAAGGCCGTATCATCACATCTTTTGGCATCGGGACAAATCTGACCAACGATGTGATGGATACCCCTCCTGTGCAGATCGTCATCAAGATGACCCACTGTCAGGGTGCTCCTGTGGCTAAAATCTCAGATTCTCCTGGGAAGCAGATGTGCAAAGATAATAGGTATCTTGAATACCTGATAAGCGTTTTCAGCGGGAAGACATAGCGGAAGGACTGCGAAAATTTTTTCGCAGTGTATGATCCTCAAACGGATTTGTACAAATAAAAAGGCACCCCATCTTCGTCAGATGAGATGCTTTTTTATCAAATTATAAATTTAAACCTTTTTCACATCAGTCGCCACAGGTCCCTTAGGCCCCTGTCCCTCCTCAAAGGTCACTCTGTCACCTTGAGTCAGGGATTTGAAACCGGATGCGTCAATTGACGAATGATGAACAAATACGTCGTGACCGTCTTCATGTTCAATGAAGCCAAACCCCTTCTGATCATTAAACCACTTCACAATTCCGTTTGCCACAGTGCCCAAACCTCCTTTCAATATTTTTATGGTTTCAAATCTGAGGCCACTTTGTCATACGGGACAATCCCTCAGAACGAAACCGGATCAAGAATACAGCCGAACCTTATTTATCATATTAAAATAAGCCTTTTTTCGGAAATAGTCAAGTGTAAAACAAAAAAAAATTGATCTGTAATTTTTCAATCCGAAACAGGTGTCGTTGACGGACTGCCAAATCCGGGGTGGTTCGGATTTGCCAATCCGAACCGAGCATGTAATTTTTCAATCCGAGCATCGTTGGTGGCGGACCGGGTGTCGCTCAGTGGGTTGGTGGGAGTGTTGAAAAGTGTTTGTATGCGTGTTTTGAAGCTTTCCTTCCTGAAGAGGTTCTGGTAATCAGGCCGATTTTTAAAAGATACGGTTCAACAACATCCACAAGTGTATCGGTTTCTTCCTGAAGTGTGGCAGCAATGGCCTCGATGCCCACAGGCCCGCCATTATAAAATTCAATGACAGTTTTCAGATATCGGCGATCAAGATTTGTCAGCCCCTTTTCATCAACACCTTCAAGGGACAGGGCCGAGGCCACGTTTTTCTTCGTGATAACCCCGTCTGCCCGCACCTGGGCATAATCTCTGACCCGTTTCAAAAGCCTGTTTACAATTCTCGGGGTTCCTCTGGATCGTTTTGCAAGCTCCTCTGCTCCTTCAGTATCCATACTCACATCAAGGAGAAGCGCAGAGCGTTTGCTGATTTTCACCAGATCATTTTCATTATAAAAATCAAGACTCCTGAAAATACCGAACCGGTCCCGCAACGGTGCTGACAAAAGCCCGACGCGGGTGGTCGCCCCGACAAGGGTGAATTGTTTCAGGCGGTATCTGTGACTTCGCGCGTGAACGCCTTTGTCAAACACAAAATCAACGGCAAAATCCTCCATTGCGGGATAGAGAAATTCCTCCACAGTCCTGGGAATTCTGTGTATCTCATCCACGAACAGAACATCCCCTTCTTCAAGATGCGTGAGGATGCCGATCAGGTCGCCGCCTTTTTCAAGGGCAGGGCCGGAGGTGACCGTGAGATTTTTTCCCATCTCATTTGCAATAATATGCGCCAGAGTGGTTTTCCCAAGCCCGGGAGGCCCGTGAAACAGGACATGATCCAAAGGCTCGTTCCGCTTTTTTGCCGCTTCAATGGCGATTTTCAGCGTTTCAACCGCATCGGCCTGGCCCACATAGTCCGGCAGGCGATCCGGCCGCAAAGAGAGAATTTCATGTTCCTCGTCCACAGGCAGGGACGCGCCGGAGACAATGCCGTGGCTGTCGTCGGAGGAGTATGTCAGAATGTCATTTGGCATGAGAACACTATGATTTCGTCACGCACACCGCGCTGCTTTCCAGCCAGTTGCGTCGGAACTTTTGCGGACTTCCACCAGGGATTAAAATCAGAAAACAGCATTGGGCAACCTTAATTAATGCCATTGTTTTTCAAAAACAGCAACATTCCATTGTCATTATTTTTCAAAAACAGTGACATTCCATTGTCATTGTTTTGTTATTTTTACCGACAACAAGTATCTGAGACAAGGCTGTGAAGCCTCTTTATGTCAGAAACCTATTATAATCAGTGGGCTTTGTAAAGGAAAATTTATTTAAATTTTACAATTCGATTATCAAATTTTTTGTCCTGCCTGCTGGATTGGCAAATCTGCACGGATTGTGTGTAAGAAAGGATTTCGCCCGGAGTTGCCACCCCAGGGTCAGCGCAGTGCCACCATGGGAAAATATTTCGGACTGCCTTGATTTTGCGTGAATCTGCGATTCGTAAATATTTTTTGAAAAAATATCCTTATATACGATATTTTCCCAGTCTTATACATTTTAAAAGGTTCGGAAATCTTTTTCATAAGAAAAAAATTTTCTTTGCATATAATAATTTAGTCTTTTAAAAAATTTGAAGCGCATTATGAACCACTGATTTCCGCTGACGAAAAGAATTGCACTGATTTTTTCAGTCTGGGGTTTTGTCTGGGAGAATATGTGGTTCGGATCAGCCTTTGAACCGCTGACTGTCACAGATTGGAGGAATTTCACAGATTATTGTCAATCTTTGAAATCCGTGGTAATCTTGGAGAATCTGTGGTTCGGATCAGCCTTTGAACCGCTGACTGTCACAGATTGGAGGGAT
>JAOZLU010000422.1 GCA_029934695.1 Desulfobacterales bacterium
CACGACCTTCCCAAAACGCTCGCGGGGGATTGCCAAATCCCCCGCCTTTCATGACTGTTCGGATTTGCCAATCCGAACCAGGCAACTTGTGGCAATTTTGTGGTTCCCAAAAAATGCTTGCAGGGATGGTTCGGGTTTTTTTCCAAAAAAACTTGTCCTCTACTGACTTGTCCTTTACAATGTCCGTAAAAGTTGGTAATTTCAATTATTCAGGCGAAGGCTTTTTGCAGAAGGTGGGTTCCGCTACGCTCCACCCACCCTACATTTTCATGAATTTGAGATAGGAGATTCTTATAATTTGAAAAAGAGACTGGAAACTGTAAAAGATCGCATAAAAAAAGTTGCCGGCACAAGCGGACGAAATCCTGAAGATGTCTGTCTTGTGGCGGTGAGCAAAACCATGCCGGCACCCATCGTCAGGGAAGCAATTGAGGCAGGAGTGACCATTCTGGGAGAAAATTACATTCAGGAAGCCCGGGAAAAAATCGGCATCCTGTCGTCTCTTCCTGTTTCCTGGCATTTTATCGGCCACCTCCAGACCAACAAAGCCAAATATGCTGTAAAACTTTTTGATCTGATTCACTCTGTTGACACGCTCAAGCTGGCCCGTGAATTAAACAAACAGGCGAATAAGATAAATAAAATCCAGAAGATACTGATACAGGTGAACATCGGGGAGGAGGCATCAAAATCAGGGGCCTTTGTGGAGGATTTGCAATATCTGGCAAAGGATATCAGCCTGCTTGAAAATCTGTCTGTCAAAGGATTGATGATCATCCCACCTTTTTATAATGCACCTGAAAAGGTGCAGCCCTTTTTTTCAGCACTCCGGGAACTGCGGGATCAGATCAGAAAAGCGGCCATCCCGAATGTGACAATGGATGAACTGTCCATGGGAATGACCGGTGATTTTGAGACGGCCATTGAAGAGGGGGCAACCCTTGTCCGCATAGGAACCGCCATTTTCGGGGAAAGAACTTGAAAATTCTGCTTCATATCTGCTGTGGGCCCTGCTCGATTTATCCCATTAAGACGCTTCGCTCGGACGGATTTGATGTGATGGGTTTTTTTTACAGACATAACATCCATCCATACACAGAGTGCCTGAAACGGCAGGAAGCCTTGCAGAATTATTCAGAAATGGCAGATTTTCGTGTCATTTACCAAAAGGGCTATGATCTGGAAGGGTTCATTCAGAATGTAGTGTTCAGAGAATCAGAACGATGCGCCTGGTGCTATTACGACCGTCTCAAGTCAGCAGCCCTGATGGCAAAACGGGGCAAATTTGATTATTTTTCAACCACCCTGTTATACAGCAAATTCCAGAAGCATGACATGATAAAAGCCATTGGGGAAGCCTTGGGCAAATCCGTGGGGGTTCCCTTTTTTTACAATGATTTCCGGGCAGGATGGAAAGAAGGCATCGAAGAATCAAAACGCCTCGGATTGTATCGGCAACAGTACTGCGGCTGCATTTACAGTGAAAAAGAAAGATTTTATAAACTTGACAGTAAAAAGTAAGGTATAGCACATTTTCTGGAATAACTTTTAACTTTCCTTTTTTAACTTTCCACTGTTAGTACAAGACACCTGTATCTTTAATAATATGTTCAGCAATTTCATATATCTTATCGTCGCTCTGCTCATCTACACCACCCATCCGCTTTCTGAAGACACAAATTTTCCTCCTGCTGAAACATTCATCCTCTTTTTCAGCCTTATTATCATTTTTGCGTCTTTTACCTGGGTGCAGTTTCACAGACTTGAAAAGCAGATTCCAAAGTTGTTCCGTTTCCAAGCCGGCGTATGCGGACAAGACCGCTTTTCCCGCCTTGACCATAATTTTAATGCGATGTTAACCCGGCAGTTTGTTATAGCCATCGTGATTTTTGCCATAAATATTTACGGACTTAGCCTGCCATCTTTTTTCACGGACATTTCTTTTTTTTCAGTCATTCCGACATGTCAGGCGTTTGTCTTCCTCGGACTGTTCGGGTTCTATCTTACAGTTGTATGGGCCTGTGCCTACGGCTCCTATCATAAACTCTATGCAACCGATGTGCCCAGACGATCATACATCCTGTCCAACATTTCATTTTCAGTTCCCGTACTTTTGCCCTGGTTACTCCTGTCCGGAATTGCAGATATCATCCACGCACTGCCTTATGATACGCCGAAACACCTTCTTTCCACAACTGAGGGAGAAATAATCTATTTTCTCGTTTTCCTTTTTGTCATTGCCATGATCGGGCCTGTTATGATTCAGAAATTCTGGAGATGCAAGCCTCTTGAAGCAGGTTATGAGAGAACACGGATTGAAAACCTGTGCCGAAAAGCGGGGATGGAATATGCAAATATTCTTTACTGGCCCATATTCGGCGGCAGAATGATTACCGCAGGCGTGATGGGGCTGATAAAAAGATTCCGCTACATCCTCGTCACAGATTCTCTGCTCACTTTCCTCAGACCGGAAGAGATTGAGGCAGTCATTGCCCATGAAATCGGACATATCAAAAAAAAACACCTTTTATTTTACCTGTTTTTCTTTGTCGGCTACATGCTCCTTTCTTATGCCACTTTTGATACGGTCATATATTTAATTATTTCCAGCGAGCCGGTATTCAACCTGATAAACAGTGCGGGCCTTAAGCAGACGACAGGCATCTCGGCCATACTCACCCTTTTTGCCATACTGATCTTTGTTATCTATTTTCGCTATATTTTCGGATACTTCATGCGTAACTTTGAACGTCAGGCAGACGCTTACGTCTATACCCTTTTTGAAAATGCAAAACCCCTTATTTCCACATTTGAAAAGATCGCCTTAACCAGTGGGCAGTCCCCTGACAAACCGAACTGGCATCATTTCAGCATCACAGAGCGGGTGGAATACCTGAAGAAATGTGAGAAGGACAAAACCTGGATTACCCGCCATGACCAGAAAATCAGAAAAAGCATCGCCGCATATATTTTTGGGGTATTTCTGATAGGATGCCTCGGATATCACCTGAATTTCAGCGAAACCGGAAGGAAGCTGAACAACCACTTTTTAGAGAAGACAATCCGGAGAGCGATTGAAAAAGAGCCTGACAATCCGGAGTTCCACAGCGTTCTGGGGGATATTTGTTACCAGGCCAAAAATTATGAGGGAACCATTGCAGCGTATAAACAGTCACTGAATCTTAAACCGGCCAACCCCCAGGTTATGAATAATCTGGCATGGCTCTATGCGACATGTGAAGACGAAAAACTCCGTGATCCGGAAAAGGCGATTGTACTCGCACAAAAAGCTGTGGCATCAGAGAACGCCCCGCATATTCTGGACACCCTTGCTGAAAGCTATTATGTGAACGGCCAGTTTGAAAAGGCAGTTTCTCCCGGGAAAAAGGCACTTGGACTCAGCAAAACCAATCATTCCTATTATGAAAAACAACTGAAAAAATTTACGGAAGCAGCCGAAAAGGAGCAGTGATGGTCAGGCTGTTTTCAACTTTCTGCTGCCGGGCTCAACCGATACAAACCTTTTTCACCTGAATCAGATCTGTATATCCGTCAAGCACTTTTTCAATGCCATCCTGCTTGAGGGTTCTCATGCCGTCTATCATGGCCTGTGTCCGCAGTTCTTCCACTCTTGCCTGGGTCTGAATCAGTTCTTTCTGTTTGATAGTTCCCAACAGGAGTTCATGCAGGCCCATTCGCCCCCGGTATCCGGTACCGTTACACTTTTCACAGCCGCCGTCTCTTGGTCTTAACATGAACAGATCCTTTGAGTATTCGGCAACTTTGTTTTTTTCAAAATCTTTCTGACCATATTCATGCACAAGTCGGTCAAATTCATCTTTCGAGGGATTATATTTTTCTTTGCAATCCTTGCAGAGTGTACGAACCAGCCGCTGAGCAAGAATGCCCAGAATTGCATCCGCAAAGTTGAACGGGTCCATTCCCATATCAAGAAGACGGGTGACGCTTTCAGGAGCACTGTTGGTATGGAGCGTTGAAAAGACCAGATGCCCGGTCAGTGAGGCTTCGACACCGATGGAGGTTGTTTCCTTGTCACGCATTTCCCCCACCATGATCACATCCGGATCTGCTCTCAGAAATGCGCGCATCGCAGCGGCAAAATCGAACCCGATCTTGGGCTGTACCTGAACCTGCCGCAAACCGCCCTGGGTGATTTCCACAGGATCCTCAGCTGTCCAGATTTTTGTTTCAACCTTGTTGATATATTTCAATGCGGAGTGAAGCGTGGTTGTTTTCCCCGAACCGGTAGGCCCGCAGACGAATATGATGCCATAAGGCTGTGTGATGATTTCAAGAAAATTTTTGAGATTGGATTCTGAAAACCCCATTTTTTCAAGCGGTATCGGCTCACCCGCTGCAAGAAGACGCATGACCACATCTTCCATTCCGCCCTGGGTGGGGATTGTCGCGACACGGAGTTCAATATCATTTGCTTTGCCCGAGGCAAATTTTTTAAACTGAATCTTACCGTCCTGGGGTTTTCGGCGTTCTGCGATATCAAGGCCGCACATGATCTTGATTCGGGAGATGAGGGCAGCTTTATAGCTGTATGGAATCTTCATACTGTATTCCTGGCATGCGCCGTCTATTCTTATCCGGATCCTGACATCCTGCTTCCCGGGATAAGGCTCTATATGTATATCAGAGGCATCTTTCTCCCTGGCGTCAATGATGATCTTGTTGACAAGTTTGACCACCGCGCCACTTTCTTCTGATACGAGATCGCTCTCCTCAGTCGTTTCAACATCTTCATCCTCCACTCCTTTCAGCAACTCATCCGAGATGGCATCTATATCCAGATCCACCTGCTCCGCCTTCTTCTTTTTTCCGGTAAAAAGATCAATAAACCAGAGGATATCATCTTTTAAAGCGACACAGAACTCGACCGGATTATTGGGAAAAACCGTCTTTACCTCATTGATTTTCTGGAAATTCTGCGGGTTATCCATGGCAACGACGATTTTATCACCTTCGCTGCGCAGGGGCACCCATATATTTTTTTTCAGAAAAGGAACTTTCAGGCCTTTGAGGAGGTTTTTCGGAATCTCCATGTCGTCATCATATTCCACAAACGGAACATTATAATATTTCCCGAGGCATTTGCCTATATCCTTCTTGGGAATTTTAAGCCGTTCCATCAGATATGTTTCAATGGGATCTTTTCTCTTATCTGCTTCAGTGATGGCAGCTTTGAGTTCTTTCGGGGTCAGAAGATGATTTTTAAGCAGATAATTGAATTTGTTATCAGCTGTTCTTGCCGCCCGTTTATGGTTATACAGACCGATGCCGATCATTCTGCCCAGTTCTGCCGCGATCTTCTCGTCCATTTTTGAATAGGATTTGCCATCTTTCCGATTTATCAGTTGTATGGCACCCATCAGGAATTTTTGAAAAAAAATCGGAACCGCCAGAGCCTGTTTTGTGGTATAACCTGTTTTCTCATCCCAGCTTTTATCGAATTTCAATGCCGGGTCAAGTGCGGTCAGTTCTGCGTCATTATAAACATCTTTGATATTTACAAGCTTCTGCTTGTGAGCGGCATATCCCGCAATACTGTCCGGTGCCACATTGATTCGTATTTCTTTTATCTCATTTCCGCTTTTGACCCGTGATACCAATTCCCGTGTTTCCCCGTCATAGACATAAATTGTGATTCTTTCGGAATTAAATAAACTGGTAAATTCCTCAATCATGCTGATCAGGATTTCATCCAGATTTTTGGCAGCATATATCCTGTTGCCGATTTTCTGGAGTTTTAGCCTTAAGGCCACATCCGGTTTAGCTTTTTTCTTGACGCGCGGGTCTGTCACCTTAAGATGCGTGACAGGTGTCTTTTTTGAGGCCTTCCTGACACCTGAATCATCAGATTTGATTGACCCGAAACCTGGAATTTTGAGTTTTGTGGGAATTTCAGATTTGTTGAACATAATTCATACCGGCGTTATATTATAGTTTGAAGTAAAAAACTGATGCCTGATATTACCCTTTTTTATTTTTATCTTCTGATTCCCGATCAGAGTCAGGGGCAAGATTCTGACAGTTGTCATAAATCTTTTTCGAGCCTCCCCCGAGCAGCAAAACAGCTATCAGAGCAAAGCAAAAGCATGTAAAATATATATAAAAGGAAGATACATCCATCGTTTCCATTTGGGATATCCTCTGAGGCATCACACAAAAAATTCCCACGCCTGCCAGAATAAGGGCAATTCCCCAGATTATTTGGATAATGCTTTTTTTCTGATTCATTGTTTGATATTTGATGTTTGATGTTCGATGTTTGATGTTCGATGTTTGATGTTCGATGTTTGAT
>JAOZLU010001005.1 GCA_029934695.1 Desulfobacterales bacterium
TAATACAGAGTGAAAAATATTTTTTATTTCCATCGTGCCTCTGAAATAATGTCATTGCCTCAATTTTTTTTGGAAAACAGGGCCGGACGGACATGCCATCCTCGTATTCCCACTTCCCTCCTCTCACTTCTCACTTCTCACTTTCCCATAGAACAGATAATCTGCGGAGCTTTGTTTCCTCTTTCCGACATTGAGCAACCCGATATTGTACCAGCAATATGATATGAGAACGGATTCCAGAGATCCGTTTCATCCTCTGATCCGCTGTCATATTCACGTTCAGGGTCTTTCCTGAATCCGTTATAATCAGGCGTTTTTCGAGGTGATGATATGTGCATTTTTCATGGTGATTCCGTTGAATACGCAGTTTGTCAGTCTCTCGCTTCGGTGTTCAACCTCGTCAACCTCCCCGGTGACATCCCTGACAAAGTCGTTTGTCGGATACAAAACCACCACCGCTGACAGAGTAATCATCTCTTCAGGTGTAAGTTCCGAATTTATTTTATCTATTATGTACTCTGATGTCTTCCTCCTGTTTTTGTCAATCCATGGGGATGATACGACAATATCCCACATGTTCGGAGAATCTTCCCGCTCGAACAATCCGAACAGGAGAAAAGGCCCTTTTTCTCCTGCAATTTCGTTTTCTATGGAAATCAGCTTTTCAATAAGTTTTTTTTTCATATCGCACCCAATAAGGTTCTTGTTGATTCAATCATAATTGACGCATCGCTTTGACTGACAACACCGACAGCTTCATATCTTATTTCAGGGTTCCAGGTAATCACATCTGACCATTCTGTAAAGTAACGGGCGTTGATTTTACTTCTTAAACCGGACAGATTCAACAATACATTCAGGTCATGTGTTCTGAAACTCTGATAGCTTTGGAACTCGGAACGGGTTGACGGATAGCCGGCCCATTTCAGAGTACGGCAAATCCGTGCTTTCAGAAAGAGTTCTATAGCATAACCGCAGAGATATACCGCACTGTCATACCTCCTGTTGTTATAAAGGATATCAGCATCTTTAAGCCTTGCTCGTCCAATTTTTCTCAGTTCGTTTCCTGGTACCATTTTTACACCGCAATCTTATAATGTCAAGGGTATTCACAGGCAGATATGAGAACGGATTTCAGGATTGAACGGATCCTCCGATCCGCTGTCATGCCGAGGCTGAAAGCTGAAGCAGGCTGAAGCCAGCTAAACCCGACTAATCCTCGGAATCAATTCCGAGGCTGAAAGCTGAAGCAGGCTGAAGCCAGCTAAACCCGACTAATCCTCGGAATCAATTCCGAGGCTGAAAGCTGAAGCAGGCTGAAGCCAGTTAACCCTCCAGAATAGCTCCCTTCAGGGTGCTTTGGCTTTCAGCCGGGGGATTGATCCCTCGGCTTCCGCTCGGCTTCCGCGTCGGCATGACCAACATATGGTAGCCGTAATCCATCAGAATATCAGTTGTATGATCGCCTGCAAATTCTATCAGATCCATCATTCTGCTTTCATCCTCCGGTGCCGTGACATGAATCCACAGTGTTTCCGGGTCTTCCCAGCTTTCCGAGACATTGTTCAGTCTGACTTCCCGGAATTTTTCTCTGATCTGATCTGTAAGAACTTCAATCAGTTCCTCCTGCTTAAAGTTTATCATTTTTTCAGTTCCTTTCCGACATCTGAATCATTTCCTCATCAATATAATCCACCTGAATC
>JAOZLU010001006.1 GCA_029934695.1 Desulfobacterales bacterium
CTGCCCTTGCCGGGCTGACTCGTCATGGAAATTGTTCCGCCCATCATTTCAACCAGGTGTTTTGAAATTGCCAGTCCGAGACCGGTTCCCCCAAATTGCCGGGTACTCTGACCATCCTGCTGTCTGAATGATTCAAATATGATTTCCTGAGATTCCTGGGGAATACCGATGCCTGTATCTTCCACAGAGATGATGACATCCACACAGTTTTTATTATTTGTTGCAGGAATATTCTGCACAGATATTTTTATATGCCCTTTTTCAGTGAATTTTACGGCATTGCTGAACAGGTTGTACAGTATCTGCCTGATTTTTACCACATCCAGCAGCAAACTGTTCGGAATGTCTTTTGCCATTTCAATGATAAAATGCAGACCTTTTTCGGATATTCTCGGGGAAAAGACATGCCGGAGTTCTTCAAATATTGAATGGGGGTTGACCGGCTCATGGTGAAGTTCCATGTTTCCGGCTTCGATTTTGGACAGATCAAGGATGTCGTTAATCAGCGTCAGCAGTGTTTTCCCGCCGCTCCGAATGCCTTCAATATATGTTTTCTGTGTTTTGTCGGTAATCAGGGGACTGAGCAACTGGGCAAATCCCAGTACTGCATTCATCGGGGTCCGAATTTCGTGGCTCATGTTGGCAAGGAATTCACTTTTTGCCTGGTTTGCATCTTCAGCCCGCTCTTTGGCATCTTCAAGTTCCTGGGCATACATTTTCAGCTTCTCCTCGTTTTGTCTTCTTCTGGTGATGTCCTGAATGATTCCGACCATTCGTACTGGTTTTCCGGCTTCATCAGAAAATATCCCGCTTTCAGACCTTATGTATCGCACTTTACCGTCAGGACGTATAATCCGGCTTTCTGCGGAAGTGTTTTTGCCTTGGGTCAGTAATTTTTCATGCGCTTCCCATAATATGTCTCTGTCATCAGGGTGGACTGCCCCCTCTATCACTGCGTCAATTTCATCCTGGGTCATTTCCGGTTCAATGCCGAATATGCGATAAATTTCACGGGAGAGTATGATTTTTCTGCTGACGATATCCATTTCCCAACTGCCGATGTGTGCGATCTGCTGGGCGTGTTCAAGAGATTTCTGACTTTCCTGCAATGCTTTGTTGGCTTTAAGGAGTTCTGAGGTTCGCTCTTTGACCCGCCTTTCCAATTCTTTATTTGCCTTTCGTAAGGCTTCCTTGACAAGCCGTTCCCGCTCCAGAGAATTTCTGATTTGCCGGACGTGTTCCGATGCTTTGGCTATGGTAATTTTCACGTCCTGAAATTCCATGGGCTTGGTCAGAAAATCAAAAGCTCCGGCATTCATGGCTTTCCTGATATTTGTCATGTCGCCGTAAGCAGAAAAAACAATGGCTGTCAATGCCGGATTGAAAGAGGGTTTCAACGTCTGCAATTCAGACAGCAAGGTCAGGCCGTCCATTTCCGGCATATTTATGTCGGTGATGACAATATCGGTTTCCGGTTCTGCTTTCAATTTATCCAGAGCCTCCAATCCGTTCAGAGCAAAATGAATATCAATATCTCCATATTGGATTTCATGTCTGAATAACTGGCGGATGATAAGTTGCAGTTTGGGTTCATCATCAACAAAGAGTATCCTGATCATCACTCGTATCTCTTCAATTTTAAATGTTTAAGGCGATTTCTAAAAAAAATATCCCACTAAGGCAATTTCCGGATATGACAGGG
>JAOZLU010001007.1 GCA_029934695.1 Desulfobacterales bacterium
TATCAGCATCTTTTTCTTCCGAACAGAATATGGGAATATACATGGAATTTTGTAACCGCTCCGCCCAGAAATATGGATGAATATTTTTATTCTGTCAGTGAAGGCATGGCGATAAATCCTTTTGTAAGATTTGCTGTGGAACTCCAGTATAAAATCAGTAAAAGCGGCATTGCCGGTCTGATCAGCAGCGAGAACTTTGTTGATAAATACATCCGTTTTGACCAGTTGTTCAAAAGCGACAAGGTGGTTTATCTGAACGCCTACAACCTTTCCACAAAGCAAATGGAAATCTTCATCAATCAAAAGGGGCATGATAAATATAACGACATTGATGCTGATGCGCTGATGGCCGGCTCAAGTGTCCTGCATTATACAGAAAACAGAACCATTGACGGGAAAAAGTATAAGTACTGTGAAGGAGCGGTCATCAACACAGTCAACCTTGATCACTTGCTGACACAACACCCTGATCTGGATGAAATATGGGTGGTAAAGATCGCTGATTACAAAGAAGTGAAGCCTCCTGAAAACCTGATTGAAGCTTCTCTCCTCGGTGTAATGCTTCCTTTTAACACCATCTCTGATGATGATATCGTACTCTTTTCTCACAAATTGCAGGAATATAATCGGAAGGAGGGAAAAAATATCAGACTCGTCAATGTTCTCATGAAATATGGGGAACTTGACTATCACTGGAATCATTCCAATCTGGACAGGGGCATAAGGATCGGTTATGAAGGAACATTAAAGTCCATCAAGGAATTTGAAAAGAACAAAGGCGAAATCGGCAATTTTTCTTATGTGCAGTCCATTTCATAGGAGGGGATTATGAAAACCGTTTTTATGAAAATTTTTTTTATCGCGGTATTCATTTTTTTCACATCTCAGATTCAGACTGCCAAGGGGGGGAATCCTGTCGGGGATCCTCTTCCTGATAATTTTCTGCTGAAAGTCGGCTTTTTTGAATTCCCCGGTCTTACTTATACTGATGAGGGGGGAAACGCCGCGGGACTGGTCAATGAGATCACAATCAAAACCCTTGAAAATGCGAAAATCAAGTATTCGATTTCAAGCTATCCGGCACCCAGACTTTATAAAAATTTGTCAGAAGGAAATATCCATTTTTTCAACGGAGTAAGTGCCATTCCAGTTGTCAGTCAGTCTATGATTCCGAGTCATATCAGACTGTTTCCACTGGAAATGCGGATTTACTGGGTCGGAGATAAGCGTCCGATATCAAAGAAAGAGGAGCTTGCAGGGCATTCGGTGATTCTGGTCAGAGGATTTTCCTATAAGGACTGGGGTGCATGGATAAGAAACAGTAAGAACAATGTTTCTTTTTTTGATCCATATTCCCATGAGAGTGCCTTTAAAATGCTCAGGAAAGGACGTGCGGAGTATCTGCTGAATTTCAAATATATTGACAGTGAGGTTTTAGATAAAATAGAAATCCCCAATTTGGTCATCAAACCTTTATATCTGTGGTATTGCAGTTTCAATGTTCATAAAAACGTACCCAATGCGGAGGCTCTGATCAAAAAACTTGAAGCCAGTTATCAGCAACTTATAAACAAAGGTAAACTGAAAAAGTATGAATAAGGCTGGCTCTAACGGTTTTTGTGGTTTCCGATATGATCCGCAGATGAACGCAGATAAACGCAGACAGACGCTCACGGTCTGTGCAGCCGGTCAGAGTGGGGAG
>JAOZLU010000423.1 GCA_029934695.1 Desulfobacterales bacterium
CAGTGATCTCCCCTCCGCATTCCCATACGAAGTGTGACTGCCGTCAGGCTCTCTTTCGCCTCGTAACATACAGGGGGAGGCTCTGCCTCCGACTTCGCCCGGACTGTTCCGCAGCCCGAACCTGCCGAATTTCCCTCCCCTGCCGAAGAGTGTGTTCTGAGGGAGACGGGCTGTCTGTCCTGCTGCTGATCCTGACAGAATACCGGATATGTGTCACCTGTTTTCAATCAGGAGCGACACAGGCCCTTTTCTGAGGCCGGAATAAGCAGGCAATTATTTTAATATCAGCGATTTGCTGTGGTCCGACCCCGTACAACTCCCCGTACAATCTGCAGATGAAAAAACAGATCAGTTATTTTTTCTTGCTTTCCATCATATTAACTGATATAAGGGGAACATGGAAAGTTCAGAGGGGATTTTCCATGTTTTGCGGTGTAATATTCCAACAGATGGAAAAGTTTGCATCGTATAAGGCGGGGTTGCAGCGGATGCATCGATAATGGGACAACCCTGCCCTCGCCGTATCAGGTTTATTAAATAAAGAGGGAGGTGAGAATCATGTCTCAAAATATGAGATCATATTTGTCCGAATCAATGCAAAATGACCTGAATCAGATATTGTCTGTTTTAAAAAAATATGATGCGGACAAAGTGCTGCTCTACGGTTCGGTAGCCCGCGGAGATTACAGAGATGAATCTGATTTGGACATATGTGTGGAGGGACTGGACAGCAGGTATTTCTTCATGGCTCTGGGAGAGTGCATGATGAAATCCGAACATTCTGTCAGCGTGACAGATATGAACAACACTTCCGGCTATTTCCGGGAACGAATTCTTAGAGAGGGCAAAATTATTTATGAGCATAACCGATTTGAAAGAAGAGGTGGGATTCGGGTTGGAGAATCTGAACAGGGTGTATGAGAGCATCAGCTACATTTCCAAATCGGATGCGGAAAGTCTGCTGAAGGTTCCCGCACTGACTTATGAGTGTTTCGGTTATTACAACGCAATTGAGCATCTCATTCTGAGACTGACCAAATATCTGAAAATCCCCACTCCGAGCGGTGCGTTCTCACACAAGGAAACTCTGATCAACTTCAACGATCTGGTCAGAATTCTGAACATAAGTGCCGACCAGTCAACACTGAACACTGTTCTGGAACTGATGGCATTTCGTCATGTGGCGACAAAAATCTACGGATTCCTGATTGATGACGACAAGTTGGAGGTGGTCGTGGACAGAATCAAAAACGAACATGAGAATATCTCAGAACTTGTAAGGCAGGTGCTTGAGGCTGTCGTCAACAAACATGACCGAGGGTTCGGGGTCGGACAGCAGCAACCTGTTGAAAAATAAGAAAATCAGGCCCAGAAACAGGCGTTTTCAGAGCCTGTGTCGCACTTTTTGGCATCAAAAAGAGCATTATAGGATTCTGAGCTTTTTCCCATATCGCCCTTTTTGGCTCCGAAAAGCTCCCTTATTTTAAGCCAGAATAAGCAGGTAATTTTTTTAATATCAGCAACCTGCCGCCGCGGCCCGACCCCGCACACCCCTCAGCCTGACGAATGACTCATACTCAGGGCAGTGATCTCCCCTCCGCATTCCCATACGAAGTGTGACTGCCGTCAGGCTCTCTTCCGCCTCGTAACATACAGGGAGCCTCTGCCTCCGACTTCGCCCGGACTGTCCCGCAGCCCGGACCTGCCGAATCTCCCTCCCCTGCCGAAGAGTGTGTTCTGAGGGAGACGGGCTGTCTGTTTTGCTGCTGATCCTGACAGAATACCGGATATGTGTCACCTGTTTTCAATCAGGAGCGACACAGGCCCTTTTCTGAGGCCGGAATAAGCAGGCAATTATTTTAATATCAGCGATTTGCTGTGGTCCGACCCCGTACAACTCCCCGTACAATCTGCAGATGAAAAAACAGATCAGTTATTTTTTCTTGCTTTCCATCATATTAACTGATATAAGGGAAACATGGAAAGTTCAGAGGGGATTTTCCATGTTTTGCGGCGCAATATTCCGACAGGTGGAAAAGTTTGCATCGTATATAGGTGGTATGTGGAAATTTTTCCATATATCAAAACTGTTGGCAGGCATATACACAATGAGGTAGCAATATGGAAGAAAAATCTGTTTTCCGTCCGACAGTTGTAAGAACAGGTCGGGGATTGTCAGTCGCAGGCACGCGTATCACGCTTTATCAGATAATGGATTATATCAGAGCAGACGAACCTCCCGAAGCTGTCAGGGATGACTTCCGCCTGACCATAAAGCAGACAGATGATGTGCTGAAATATATAAAAACACATTATGACGAGGTGGATGAGGAGTATCTGAGAATTGTGGCTCAGTCCGAGGAAAACAGGCGGTATTGGCATGAACGCAACAAAAAGCGGTTTGACCGGCTTGCGAAACTTCCGCGTAATCCGGAATACAAAAAAGTATGGGATAAAATAGATGAACTGAAAGAAGACATGAAATGCTGACCCTGCTGGCTGATCATAATATGGAAGGTCAGGCAGTGTGGCTGTGGGATACGATTCTGAAAATTGAACTGCCTGACATCATTGACATGAGAATGGTCATGTTCGCCGATATCGGTCTGCCTGAAAACAGCAATGACAGAGCGGTCTGGCGGTTTGCGCAGAAAAATCATATGATTCTGCTGACAGACAACAGGAGTGACAACGAGTCGGATTCTCTGGAACAGACAATACGCGAGGAGAACAGTCTCGCTTCCCTGCCGGTCCTCACAGTCGGCTGTCTGGACAGAATGAGGGAAAATTACTATCGTGTGAGATGTGCGGAACGTATAGCTGAAATAGTTTTTGACCTGAAGAATTACATGGGTACCGGTCGTATTTTCATTCCATAGCCCTGCATTTGCTTCCTGGCACAAATGTGATTTTCTGCTGACATGGGGGGGTGCTGAGTGGGGGAGTGCACACCGACCCCGTACACCCCAGGTCTTGCCGGATACTCTGAGATTGTTTTTTTCCAAAAAAGTTTGCAATTTTAAATCGTTCAGTATATAAAAATTAGTACACTAAATCATAAATTCGTACCCCTCTGAGTCTTAATAATTTCAGAGGTTTGTCCCCTGAAAAAGGGGGACGGATTTACAAGTTGCTGTATCAGAAACTTTGATCTTATGCAGAAAGCCGATTTCAAAGACTTGGAATCCAAAGGAAAACAGGAGGCGAAAGAACACCTTGTGAGTTTTACCGATTTCAAAGAGAAAGCCCGGCAGAATCTAACTGTGGCGGAATGGTGCCAGGAGAACGGACATTACGACGCGTGCTGCAACCGGGCATATTATGCCATGTATCACGCTGCGATTGCGGTGCTGGCAGACAAAAACATCATCCCCTCGCAGAGTCATATTGATCACGGATGGGTGCAGACCCGGTTTGTGACCCATTTTTGCAACAGGAACAAAATCTTCCCGAAATTCAGAGCATATCTGCAGGATGCCCAGAGGATAAGGGATATGGCTGATTACAGGCCGGAACTGTTAAATCGGAAGAAGGGCAGACGGCAGCTTGACCGGGCACAGGAATTTGTTCAGGTGGTATTACGGAGGTTGCAGAGCCATGATGAACTTTAAGCAGAAAGAGGTTCTTGAAAAAATTGTTGCCGGACTGCGGAAAGAATTTCCGGAGGTTCGGCTGGTGGAGGTTGAGGAACTCAGCCCGTTTGAATTCTGGGTGATGCTGACCGAACCCGAGGATGAGGAGCGACAGTTCGCTATGGAGAGGTTGCAGGGAGAACTGGGAACCGACGCGCTGCTGGATTACGGCGTGAATTTTCACTTCATGCCGGCTGCGTCTGAAAGCCGGCAGTCTGACCCGATGCAGGCCGGGGAATTCGTTCCCATAATGAAAGCAGGAGTGTGCTGAAGCACAGTGTGTCCTGCCTGTGGAACTGAAGGTATCCGAGTTCCCATTTTACCACAAGAGATGCCATTTACACAGGTATGCAAATGAGACTGAACAGCGGAATTTTTGTATCAGCGTCTGTATTTTTTCAGATTCGGATGTAAGAAAAAAAAATTATCTTGTGTATGATATGTTAAATGGGGGCTTTTCAGGGGTTTTGCCCGGGAGCCAGACCTTGCTGTTATTCTCTGGAAACATTGATACCTTAAATTATATGGCCTGATGATCAGTTTCAAAACTGGGAAAGGATTCACAAATTGTAAATTAAAAAAATAGTTGAAAATAAAGTTTCGCGTTAACGTAGTCATCGTCCTAACTATGGGGATGTTCGGGGTCGGGCCGCAGCAACCTGTTGAAAAATAAGAAAATCAGGCCCAAAAACAGGCGTTTTCAGGGCCTGTGTCGCACTTTTCGGCATCAGAAAGAGCGTTACAGGATTCCGAGCTTTTTCCCATATCGCCCTTTTTGGCCCCGAAAAGATCCCTTATTTGAAGCCAAAATAAGCAGGTAATTATTTTAATATCAACGACTTGCTGTGGCCCGACCCAGATGAAAAAACAGAGGCGGTTTTCCATTTTGCCCCTTATAATATATCAATATATGGAAAAACAGATCAGTTATTTTTTCTTGCTTTCCATCATATTAGGGACCCGGAAAAAACGCATTACCCCATGAAAATTCGCAAAGGAGTGCAAAAATTAAGCGAAGCGGTTTTTTGCATCCCGCACAGGCGGGATAATGCGTTTTTTCCGAGTTCCTTAACTGATATAAGGGGAACATGGAAAGTTCAGAGGGGATTTTCCATGTTTTGCGGCGCAATATTCCAACAGGTGGAAAATTTTATATCGTATATAGGTGGTATGTGGAAATTTTTCCATATATCAACACTGTTAGCCCACAAATAGAAGATACTTTTAGACAGGAGGAGAAACTTATGAAAAAAATTACTTATCAGGATATTGCAGACTATTTTATTGCTCTTTCAAACGAAAGTCATGAATTGATTTCCAATCTCAAACTGCAAAAATTGGTATACTATACACAGGCCTGGTTTTTAGCGGTTTTCAAACATCCTTTATTTGAGGCTACGTTTAAAGCTTGGGTGCATGGCCCTGTCATTCCGCAACTGTATCACGAATATAAAAAATTTTCTTGGATGCCAATACAAAAAGAAGTCGGGGAAGAACATATCCGAAAGGTGCGGGAGCAACTGGCTGATGATGAACGTGATCTGCTTGATGACATAGTTAATGAATATTTTGGCATCGGGGCTTTTGAACTGGAACGAATGACACATGCTGAAGTTCCTTGGCAAAAGGCACGATCCGGGCTCTCTGAAGATGATACATCTTCGCCAACCATTCACAACGAATGGATGAAAAGCTACTATGCACAATTTATGAAATAGATATCCTGTAAACATAGCTTACATCTTTTGATAATTTATAAAAATAGATAATTAATTTTAGTTTTACAGGAGGTTTGGTAACCATGGGAAGAGTCAATAAACCACAGAAACACTTACAAAAGTCATTTATCGCCAAGAGTATTGAAAAAGCAAAAAATTCTGTTAAAGATGATGCAAGACAATTTATCAAATTTTCCTTTAAATATCTGACTGATGCCAATCCCAAATTCGACTACAACCAATACGGGCAGGAATATTATCTGGAATTATTGAAACGTATTAAGGAAGTTTCTAAATACAGGGCCAATGAATTCCGGCAGAAAGGAGGTAAGGTGTTTCGTTCTCATGCGATAAAATGGAATGAGGTGTCAGAAGATGGTTTTGGCTTGCCGGAAGAAACTGACTTGGTAGATATGCCTTGGCAGTTTTCTCTGCGAACAAACAACTTTGGTCGTGTACACGGGTTTTGGATAGGAGATTATTTTTTCGTGGTCTGGTTAGATAAAAACCACAAGCTTTATAACTAATTTTGTACAAAGATGACAAATCAAATAATCCAAAAAAATAGTGGAGGATTCTGAGTTTTTTCTATATCGCCCTTTTTGGCATCAAAAAGAGCATTATAGGATTCCGAGTTTTTTCTATATTGCTCTTTTTGGCCCCGAAAAGCTCCCTTATTTTAAGCCAGAATAAGCAGGTAATTTTTTTAATATCAGCAACCTGCCGCCGCGGCCCGACCCCGCACACCCCTCAGCCTGACGAATGACTCATACTCAGGGCAGTGATCTCCCCTCCGCATTCCCATACGAAGTGTGACTGCCGTCAGGCTCTCTTCCGGCCCGTCACGAGGCTCCGCCCCGTAACATACAGGGGAGGCTCTGCCTCCGACTTCGCCCGGACTGTTCCGCAGCCCGGGCCTGCCGAATCTCCCTCCCCTGCCGAAGAGTGTGTTCCGAGGGAGACGGGCTGTC
>JAOZLU010001008.1 GCA_029934695.1 Desulfobacterales bacterium
TTTGATGTTCGATGTTCGATGTTTGATGTTCGATGTTCGATGTTTGAAGAAAAGACTGAATCGAATTTTACGTTTGAAGATTTACTTAAAAAAATTCCTTACCAGCTGGAAAGTATTTCGCCGGACAATATTGACGAAGCATTGGAAGAAAGCAGGAAACCGTTGTATATTGCACTTCATTTTCCTTTGCCTGAATCCGTCAAGGGGAAAATTCGGGATAAACTTGGCGAGGTGTGAGATAAGGCATGGAGCACCTCTGAAAATGCGTTCCCAGACGGAAGCTCTGGGAACGAGTATGCTTGGGAGAAAATATGAAAATACCTTATTTTAAGTTGGAACGATATTTTGCCGAATATGAATTTACCGCACCCTATCTTCTGTGCAGTTCAGACTGCGAGTCATTTTCTGTTCAGGAACTGATGGAGATGGAACCGGGAGCCGCGGATGAACTCAATAATCTGCGGTTGGGCTATACTGAGTCTCTCGGAAGCCCGGGCCTGAGAAAAGAGATTTCCTCGCTATACGATGGAATTGAGCCGGATCAGATACTGGTCCACACCGGCGCGGAAGAAGCAATTTTCATCTTTATGAACGTGGTTTTGGAAAAAGGGGATCATGTCATTGTTCACTGGCCCTGTTACCAGTCATTATTTGAAATTGCCAACAGTATCGGGTGCGAAATAACCCCATGGGTCACCAGCGAAGGAGATCACTGGGAGCTTGACATGGATTTCTTAAAAGAGAATTTAAGAGAAAATACCAAGGCGGTTGTGATCAACTGTCCGCACAATCCCACCGGCTATATTCTGCCGGAAAACAAATCCTCCGAAATCAGCAGGCTTTCCCAAGAGCATGGCTTCATTGTATTCTCAGACGAAGTTTATCGCTTCCTGGAGTATGAGGAAAAGGATCGATCTCCGTCTTTTTGCGATGTCAACGACAATGCGATTTCTCTGGGTGTCATGTCAAAGAGCTTTGGCCTGGCTGGCCTGCGTATCGGATGGATCGCCACGAAAAACAAAATGATCTATGAGCAAATGGCCTGCTTCAAGGACTATACCACGATATGCAGCAGCGCACCGAGTGAATTTCTGGCGACGCTGGGACTCAGGCATAAAGACCAACTGATCCGGAGAAACAAAAAGATCATCGCAGACAATCTGGAGGTGCTGGACCGCTTTTTTGAAAAACATCAGGACATTTTCAACTGGCATAAGCCAAAAGCAGGGCCTATTGCATTTCCCTCACTGGCAGACAATGGAGATGCAGAAGCATTTTGCGACAGACTTGTCAAGAAAGCTGGCATATTACTGATGCCCGGAGTAAAGTATGATCTGGCTTATAATAAAAATTTCAGAATCGGTTTTGGCAGACAAAATTTGCCGGAAGCTGTTGACAAACTGGAACTGTTTTTGGAGAATCAAATGTGATGTTGATGAAGTCCCGTAGGGGCGGCATATTTGCAGCAATACGGATAACCACAGATCAAGCCCCGCAGGGGCGGCATGTTTGCAGCAATACGGATAACCACAGATCAAGCCCCCCGCAGGGGCGGCATATTTGTAGCGTCATGGCACAAGCTGATTAAGCCCCATCGGGGCGGCATATTTGTAGCATCATGGGACAGGCACCGACTGAGCCCCCATGCGATTCTCAGTCTCACCATGTTTCTTTCCAAATCTCGTTCCATTTTTCAGGA
>JAOZLU010000040.1:0-3796 GCA_029934695.1 Desulfobacterales bacterium
AACATCAAACATCAAACATCGAACATCGAACATCGAACATCAAACATCGTCACTCACGTTTTGTGACCGTAATTCTCGCTCCGCTGTTTTCAATACTTATCAAGTCAAAGAAATAAGTTTTTTTATTACATTCAAATGTTCCTCTCATTCCAGGTTTCATGTCTTTCATACGATGAACTTCCAGACTGGGAGGTGTGATATCAAAGGCGGCTGACACCTTGGACAGAGATAAAAGTTTTATAAAGACCTGATCTGATAAAACATGGATTCCCTCTTTGAAAGATACAAATATACCGTCAGGCTCTCTGCGAGGAATCGGTTGCTGCGATTTGGTTACTTTTACCCGCTTATGAGGGATTTTTCTTTGTGTTTCCGGTGCATTTTGCTGACGATTCATTACATGGCGATTCCTCTGAAGCAATCCAATCTTTTTTTTTAACTCGTCTATCTCTTTCTGCAATATTTCCGGATTCGGTGCGGCTGTTTCTTCCTGTTCAGGAAGACTTTCCCGAAATTTTGCAGGCAGTCTGTCTTTCTCTCCTTCTGAGGTATCCATCAACATATATCTTGAGACTATTTGTTCTCGCAATTGTCCGGCCTTCTGCAATGTCTTCACACTTTCCTGCAACTTATCTATTTGATCTTGCAGTTGAATATCCGTCTTTTGAAAGTCTGTCTTGGTTTCTTGGAATTCATCTTTGTGTTTCCTCGCGTTATCCCAGTTCACATAAAATAAAAAGGAGATAATAAGTAATGATATGAAAATTGCAGCGGATGTTTTAAGCTTAGTCATCAAGTTTCTTCCTGTCAGATTCGGCGGCACTCTCCAGACATGTTTTACAGGCAAATGATGCAGGCACGGACAAAAAAACTATGGCGAGTCTTTATCTGGCCTGTCAAGACCTTCTGCCCCATCTCCTGCAACCAATTTCGCACAGGTTCCGTCTTTTCGATTTTAACCGATCCCACGGCGATGATGCGGCCCTTTTTTGTCTCAATCATGCGCAGATTGATGTCGAGAAAATTGCGGGATTCGGTGACAACTCCTGTTTCAAGGACATCAACGCCGTAGCTCCTTCCTAGTCTCTCGACCAATTTCTGTTCAATGTTTTTTCTGTCAGGGGAGCCAGATGATTCAAATTGTAAATCTTTCAAAACATCTTTAAGCAGAAATCTCTCCACAATGCTGAAGTTCTCCGAAATAAGCGGCTGCAAAAAAGAGAATGTCAGGGTTTTCTCTGTCACATATTTATGCATCCTGGTCACGCTCTTCCGATCAATATCTGAAATCTCCAGAAAACCGAGCCTGTGTTTTCTCAGCCAACGATTTCTGTATTCAGGTTTCAGCGTCGCGACAATATGCTTCACAGCCACAGAAATTTTCCTGTCAATCTGCATTTCAACACTGTCTCCCTGAAGCATCTGTTTTTCAACCCGTCTGAGATTCTCTTTGTCGGAGTACGACAGGGATTCTTCCATGGCTTCTTCCACTGTCTCTTTGACGATATGGCAACCTGTAATCGCCGTTGCAAAGAGGAGAACAGCGGTGATGTAAATTTTCATTTTCCTCCCCTGCTGCCGGAACCCTGTCCGGCAACGAAGACCACCCTGCCGGACGGGGTTTGCAACCCCGTCCGAAACATTCAATTTCTAAAAAGTGAATCTGTAACCAAAAAACACAGCGCTGTCTGACATTTTCCAATTATTGAAGGTTTCATCAAAACGGGTTTCCATGGTTCTGTAGCCCACAATAAGCGTCCCTTTCTTCTCCCCCAGAACATGCAGACCGAGACCGGTTTTCAGTTCCACATATCCGTCGGAATCGCCGAAACAAAGGGGAGAAGGAGCCAAGCATAACTCTGCCAAAAACTCAAAATCAAGCGGCATGTTATAATAAATTTCAAGCTTGGGGATATCATATCCCATTGAAAGCAAAAAGCCTGCCGCGCTCAGATCAACATCCCCGGACCTTTTTTTTACTGTTCCCATCAGGCCTTTAAAGCCTATGGAAAATTTAAGCTTCTCAATTAACCGGGTATTGACAAAAGAGAGGATCGCACTGCCTATTGTGTATTTGTCATCATTATATAAAACGCCGATTCCCGCAGACACATTCTGCCGGGAAATGAGCAGCCTGCCTTCTGCGGCGGACTGATTTGCGTTGATTTCGAATTCGGAGGCATTTGCATAAGAAACACCCATCATGATTATCATGATAATGACAATGTATTTTATTCGCTTTCTCATATCCTCTTTTCTCCAAATTCTTTCCGATCAGCGTTACCACCGGGTGTTTGTGGATATATTACCGACGAACTCAATCCGGTGGGGAATCTTATAGTCTTGGATATCATACTTCTCGAACCTTTCCCTGACAAAGTTTATGATCCTTTTTTCCAGATTTCTCAGTTCTTTCTGCTTACTTTCCTTTCCCAGGTCGCCCGGTTCCATAACAGCAGAATCCAATACCACAGACGCGTAAGGCCTTATAACTCCGTCCATATCCTGCTGAACAGACACGCTGCTCTTGACCACTGACGGATACGAATCAATAACAATTTCAATTTCTTCAGGATCCAGCCATCTGCAACACAGACGCTGTTTCTCACTTTCAGCAATGCGGGGTCTGGTGGTGGTGAATGGCACTTTGAATCGCGGGGTGAACCCTTTTATCGTTTCAAAATTCTCCTCCAATATTTTTCCGTTCGTTATTACCAGAAGAAAGATGGGCAGATACAGAGCACCCAGAACCCATTTCATTTTCCTTTTGTCATTTTTTGACGTGCCCAGCCATCCTATTAAAAAAATCAGAATGAAAAACCAGACAATGGCGGCAAATAGCAGGGTCAGGGACTTCTTGCTCCCGGTATCCGATACCTTGATGATCAGTTTCCCAATATCTGTATAACAAGCGACGATTATGCCCAGAATAAACATATAAATCATCACCAGTTTCATAAGGTCGCTGCTGGACAATGCTTTGGCGCGAAGAAATTCGTTTACAGTAATATAAAGAATTATCACCAGTGTAATCGTACCCCAGGAGAGGCTCGTATCAATCTCCAGAGGGAAATGAATCATTTCATTGATTTCCCTTATCATAAAACCGATTCGCTGGATCAGCTCAATAAATACCTCCATGCAATTTCTCCAATTAAAGTTTCAGTCAGAATTGCTTCTCTTCTTCCCTGAGCGCAACGGGCGGGCCAAGTATTTCTCTGAACAGCACACCCTGCCGCAGACCTTTCCGGGACAGATTCAGACGCATTGTTGGTAAGCGTCGCGGCCTGCTTTCAGGCTCCGGGGAAGGCTCTTCCGGCTTCGGCCTGGGTACGTCTGCTTTTACAGGCTTTGGTGCGACATGCGCCTGTTCCCAGTCGGCTTGCTCATTTTGCGGGGGTGTCATCTGTCCGCCCTGCTGCATTTTGGCCATTTCCTCAAGGAAGCCCCGGAGGCCGCCTTTCAGCAATTTGAAAGTCTCATGAGCAGGCGTTTGTTTCTCCTCTTTCTGAGTCCTCTGATTATCCGCCCCGGATGAAGATTCTGATAACGGGGGCGGCACTGGGGCTTCTTTCGCTTTCTTTTTCGGCTGTTGCCGGAATCGGCTGATGAGCCAGACAGCAAAAATTACAAACCAGAAGAGACCTTCCAAAATATCGGATAAGTTCGCTTTCATAGCTATAGATATAAAAAGTTCAAAGTGAAAAGTTCAGACGGCTCGGATTTGTCAATCCGAGCCGAGCTTCTTGCGCCGGACGGGGTTTGCAACCCCGTCCGTAATGTTTCCTTGCAAGTT
>JAOZLU010000040.1:3896-23156 GCA_029934695.1 Desulfobacterales bacterium
GCTTCTTGCGCCGGACGGGGTTTGCAACCCCGTCCGTAATGTTTCCTTGCAAGTTTTGCGCTTGCGCCGGACGGGGTTTGCAACCCCGTCCGTAATGTTTCCTTGCAAGTTGAAAGTGAGCAAAGTTCGTCGCGTTATGACTGAGGCTCCTCTTCCGTCTCCTTATCCGATAAAGCAATGGAATCACGCATATCCGTATCTGCCACAATGTTTTTCATCCGATAAAAGTCCATTATGCCGAGGTGACCTTTCTGAAACGCTTCCGCTATTGCGAGGGGAATCTTTGCCTCTGCTTCCACGACTTTCGCACGCATCTCCTGCACCCTGGCCTTCATTTCCTGCTCGGCCGCATAAGCCATGGCGCGCCGCTCCTCGGCTTTTGCCTGTGCAATCTTCTTGTCAGCCTCCGCGCGGTCGGTTTCAAGTTCCGCACCTATGTTTTTTCCCACATCAACATCTGCAATGTCAATGGACAGAATTTCAAAGGCTGTGCCCGCGTCCAAACCCTTTTCCAGAACACGCTTTGATATGGTGTCGGGGTTTTCCAACACAGCCTTGTGGTTCACTGCGGAGCCGATGGTGGTGACAATGCCCTCGCCGACCCTCGCCAGAACCGTTTCCTCACCCGCGCCTCCGACCAGCCGGTCAATATTCGCCCGCACGGTGACGCGGGACATGGCCTTCAACTGAATCCCGTCCTTTGCCATGGCCGCAATCAGAGGCGTTTCAATGACTTTGGGATTGACGCTCATCTGAACCGCTTCAAGGACATTCCGGCCCGCAAGATCAATGGCAGCAGCCTGATTGAATTTGAGCGAAATAGATGCCTTGTCCGCGGCGATCAGCGCCTGAACCACCCGCATCACATTTCCCCTGGCAAGATAATGGGACTCAAGATCGTCAGTTTCGATGGAAATTCCTGCTTTGACCGCCATGATTTTCGATTCCACAATGAGCTTGGGAGGCACCTTCCGAAACCGCATGAACACAATGTTGAGCAGGCCGATCTGTGCACCCGATACCAGCGACTGAAACCAGAGGGTCAATGAAGAAAAAACAAAAAAGAAGACAACAAGGAGGACAATTCCTGCAATTACAGCCAAAATCGTGCTAAAATCCATAAACACTGCCTTTCTGTTTGTATAAAAGTTTTAGGTTTTAGGTTTTAAGTTTTAAGATTATTATTTGACCAGTCTGACCACAATCCGATTGCCGCTGACAGCTGATACGGCAATCTCATCATCCTTTTCAATATAATCACCTGCGGAAACCACATCAAAGCGATGACCGTCAATGCCTGCTTTCCCGGATGGGCGGAGGTCGGTCAGCGTTTTCCCGTGTTTTCCCACAAGTGACTGCAAAGCCGAATCCTGAGAGGTGACGCCGTTTTCCCTTGACAGCGACTTCCGGAGCGTCACCGGCGAGATGGTGATAAGCTTAATCCCGGCTACAATGACCAGAGGAATCAGAATCACATCCCCTGCAATAAGATACATCCCTGCGCCAGTGGATACATAAGTGAACATATAAAAAACAGAATAGGAGAACGCACCGATTGCTGTCAGCGTCAGCAAACCGCCGGAAGGAAGAATAAATTCTGCGATAATGACACCGACACCTACAGCCTGCAATATTATCGGCAAAATGAAATGACTGTCCATCAGCAAAAAAACTCCTTATTTATATTTCAGGCTTCCGGAAACTTCGGAAGTCTTTAAAGTGACCATGATCCGGTTGGCATGAATTTCCGTGATGACAACCAGCCGGCCTTTGTCAATGAATTCTCCGTCAGAAATCACATCATGCATATCATGTCCGATGCTGACCCAGCCGGAAGGGCGCAGCGGTTTTGTCACCACACCTGTATCTCCCACAGAAACATTCATCGAGGTATCGGAATCAACATGGGACTGAGCCAGGGTCGCTGAAAGATACGGTCCGGGCAGCACCTGTGAAATTTTCGGAAGTACGAAACGGAAGAAAAAAATGATCAGCAGCGCAGCCCCCATGAAACTTCCCAGCACGATGATAATATTTTTCTGAAGAAGTTCCGCCTCCCAGGGCAGATCCGGGCTGGGAATGACAAAATCCTGAAACGAGAGTATCATCCCTATGGCCATCAGGACAATGCCGGCGAAACCGGGAACCCCGAATCCCGGCAACACGAACATCTCAATTCCCAGAAGTACGAAACCGAGCGTGACAAGAAGCAGTTCTGTATGATCTGCAAGTCCCACCATGTGCTGCCCGAGAAACACCAGACTGAGGCATAAGATGCCCGCAATCCCCGGAACCCCGAATCCGGGTGTCTGTATTTCAATATACAGGCCCGCAAAACCGATCAGCATCAGGATCGGCGCAATCGTCGTGATAAAACGCACCAACTGTTCGGACCAGCTTTCCTCAAGCCTTATGATTTCATAATCGGAAATTCCCTTTTGTTCAAGCATTTTTTCAACAGATCCGATGCTCATTTTGGAAAAGCCGAGTGTTATGGCCTCCTGATCATCCATGGTCAGCAGCTTGCCTTTTCCAACCACGGTTTTTTTTGAGCGCATCTTTGCCTGCTCCTCTTCGGAGAGGTCCTCATATTCGACAGCGGTCATGTAAAGTACTTTGTCATCTTTTTCCATGCTGTAGATTACGATGTCCGAACTGACCATTGCCTCGGCCAAAGCTTGGGGATAACCGTTGCGTTTTGCAAGGGTGCGGAATTTTGCCCGGAGCGGTGACTGGAATTTTTCCCCCAGCATCTTCGGCCCCTCGTTTGAAATCATAATGGGCGCGCAATCGCCGATGGTGGTGCTATGCTGCATAACAAGTTCATTGCACGCGAGGGCAATGAGCGCGCCGGCTGATATTGCTTTTTTCTTAACATAAGCAAGGGTCTTTCCCCCGGAAAAACTGAGCAGCGTGTCAACAATCTGAAAGGCCGAATCCACCCGCCCTCCGAAAGTATCCATTTCAAGCACAAACAGGGCATTGGAATACTGCTGTTCCCCTTTTTCCAATGCCCGCTCAATAAAAGCGGCCATGGCCGGCCCGACTTCGCCTGAAACAGGAATGATTACAACCTGCTGTGCTGCTGTCCGCTCGGCATCTGACTCCGGGGCAGTGTTGTTTTCTTCAGCCCCCGCGCAGCAGGCCCAGAGAAAAAGCACACAGGCATATATTACCGCTTTTAATTTCATAGTGTTTCAGCCTATTACCGCAGAACAATTTTGCTGTGGAACAATTTTACAAATTGTTTTTGTCGCAGAACAATTTTGCAAATTATTTTTGCCGCAGAACAATTTTGCAAATTGTTCTGCAAATCAGAAACAGTTGCCAAAAAATTATGGATAACGAGCTTGATCGTCAGAAGTATGGCAAAAATTTGACTGTATGTCAAACTAAAAACGAGGTGTCAGTATCACTTATGGAACATACAGAGATCAAAGTGAAAAATTCAATTGCATAAGTTGCTTTTGTCATATAAATAAAATATTTTTTGGCCATTTATGTAAAGTGGTGAAGCGCAACAAATGTCACCCTGCATAATTTTTTTATATCATTACCCGACAGTCATAAATTATTATAACATAGTGAAATTACTGATACAGGTTTTTATCAGGGGTGCTTAATAATTTCAGCAGATTACTTTGAACTTTTCACTTTTAACAAGGAGCGGATTATGAGGATCCTTATCACAGGAGGCGCAGGCTTTATCGGTTCCCATCTTGCCCAGGCATATCTGGAAAGAGGGGATGAAGTTTATATTATTGATGATCTTTCCACCGGGTCATTGGACAACATAAAGGCTTTTCAGGAAGATGAACGCTTCAGGGACAGGTTTTTCGTAAATACAGACACAATTTTTAATCATGATCTGATGCTTGAACTGACAGGCATCAGTGATGTTGTTTTCCATCTTGCGGCAGCGGTGGGGGTCCGCTACATTCTGGAAAACCCTCTGGAATCAATCAAAATCAATATTCAGGGAACCGAAAAAGTGCTTGAGCTTTGTGCAAAGTTCAAAAAGAAGGTTCTGATTGCATCCTCTTCGGAGGTATATGGCAAACACCTGCACGCGCCGTTAATTGAAACGGACAATCTCATATACGGGCCGTCCAGCAAATCCAGATGGAGCTATGCAGCTTCAAAGCTCATGGATGAGTTCACCGCGCTTGCGTATTACCGGACAAAGGGGCTTAAAGTGATCATCACCCGCCTGTTTAACACAGTAGGCCCCAGACAAACCGGGGCTTACGGCATGGTGATCCCCAGATTTGTGACCCAGGCTCTTAAAAATGAACCGTTAACGATTTATGGGGATGGCACACAGACAAGGACCTTCACCTATGTCAGGGATGTTGTGAAGGCCCTGATGTCGCTGATGGAAAATGAGGATGCGGTGGGTGAAGTGTTTAACATCGGTGGAACAGAAGAGATCAGCATTCTGGAGCTTGCAAAAAAAATTATAGAAAAAACCGGATCAGCATCAGCCCTTGACCTGATTCCATACAGTGAAGCGTTTGAAAAGGATTTTGAGGATATGCAGCGCAGGGTTCCCGGAATTGAAAAAATAAAAAAGACGGTCGGTTTTGAACCGGAAACGGATTTGGATACCATTCTGAAACTTGTGGCAGAATATATGAGAAATCGCAATTTTTAATAAAAGCTGTATTTCAGATGGTTTTGAAAATATTTGAGAACTGACATTTTAAAAGGTACCTTATAATAAATTAATTTTTTCATTGAATTATGCCCAATCCAGCTATGTAAGTAACCGGCCAAAAGTTTTTCGGGATTTTTTTCTGGGAAAACAACTTTCACAAACCGCGGATGGGCACGGATGAACGCGGATGAGTCCGCGACAGGCAGGCCGTCCGCGTTCATCTGCGTTCATCTGCGGCTCACAATGAAAAAGTTGTTCCTCTTTGATGCCGGATATGCAAAAATTCCGCTCCGTTTCACTCCGCTCCATTTTTGCACTCCGGATTTTGCATATCTGCAATTTGTTTGTTTTTTAACTCTTCCCACTTATAATCTATCAGTTCAAGCAGGACTCCGTTCATTTTTTTAGGGTGTATAAAGGCAAATTCGCAGTCACGGAAAGGTCTGGCCCCGCCGATGAAGGGATAGTCTTTTTCCTTTAATTCTTCCATGGATTCACGGGTGTTATCCACATTGAGGCTGACGAGCATGACACCTTCGCCTCTTTTTTCGATAAACTTGGCAACATCTCCGTCCGGGGTGGTGGATTCCATCAGTTCAAAGCCCACTTCGCCCACCATGTATCTTGCCACTTTAATCTTTTCAGGCTCATCAATATAGGCATCATCAGGTTCGGATTTTCCAAATATGGGTTCCCAAATTTTCCGCGCCTCTTCCAGATTTTTGACAGCAATACATATATGATCAATTTTGTTTACTTCCATCATTATCTCCTTAATTTATAATGAACTGGACTTCGGCAATTCAGAGAACAGCGAAATCCCTCTGAGACGGACCGGCGGACCGGAAATACACGAAGTCATGCACTCTTTGTGCAGGCATGAGTTCGTATAATTTGTCCCGGACTCTGGCATCAGCCACTGATTTTCCCGAAAGCGGCATTTCGTGAAATTGCCAAAGTCCAAGTGAAAGGGGAAAACTTTCTCAGTTTTTTTGTGTATGTAAACTCGTATGAAAATTGTGACATAAACTTGGAACTTATGCCTTTCAGTTCTCCCTCAGCAACTGCATCGCAGCCAGATGACCTGATGTGGCGTTCAGTCCGCCCCCCGGCCAAGTCGAGGCCCCGGTCAGATACAATTGCTTAACAGGTGTCTTATACCTTGACCACCCGCTGAAGGGCCGGAAGAAAAAATTCTGGTCCAGATGGTGGGAGCCTCCGACCATATCGCCGCCTACGATGTTGGGGTTTTCATCTTCCAAATCCTGCGGAGTCCAGACAACCGCTTTCCTGACGATTTCCCTGATGTTCGGAGCAAACTGACCGATTTTATCAATAATCCGGTTAAGTATCGGTTCTTTCATCTCATTCCAGTTCCCGATCTTTATCTCGCCCAACGCGTCCCCCCTGGGGCGGTGCGGAAAAGCCCGAACCTGGACCCATAACACATGCTTCCCTTCAGGTGCCCTGGCAGAATCAAGACGGGACTGCTGCGCCACAACGAGAAGCGGACTCGCGGGCAGATATCCTTCCACGACTTGGCTGTAGGTGGCGGCGATATCCGACATATAAGGTGCGATATGGACGTATGCTGAATCAGCCAGGTCCTCGGCAGCTTCCCATTCCAGGGCATGTTCCAAGGTGAAATGAATCATCAAAGTCCCCGGACCGAACCGGTAATTTTTGGACTTGACCACGAAGTTTTCCGGCAGTTCCTTTTCGCTGACCAGCTTAATGAACTGTTTAGGCGTAACATTTGCCATTACTGCCTTTTTCGCGTTGTATGTGACTCCGTCCGCGGTTTTTACCCCGCAAGCCGTACCTTTTTTTACCACGATCTCGCTCACAGCCTGCCCCAGCACGAATTGGCCGCCTCGGGTTTCTATGGCCCGGACCATGGCGTTGATCATGTTGCCCACGCCGCCTTTTGAAAGGGCCAGACCGTTCAGATGGTCAACAGCCGATTCCAGAAATGAAAAAGTGGCTCCGCCGGCGCAGTCCGGGCTTAATCCCAAGTGAAAGGCCCAGGGAGACAACAAAGCTTTGACCTCATCGGTCTCAAAGCGTTCATCAAGAAACTGTCGTGGCGACATCAGCAGCACCCGAATCAGTTCCAGCAGTTCTTGCGAGCCACATTGCCGATACATCTTCCACAGATGAACAAAGGGCTTTAGCGAGGGCATGGGCAACTGAAGTATCGGAAATAAATGCGGCGCGACCTTTTGGAAATAGGAGATCATCTCACTCCAGGCATTGGCATCATGGTGTGAGTGACGCTCGAATTCCCGGAGCGTCTTTTCTCCGTCAGTGTAAACCCGGACGCATTTCCCATCAGGAAAAACACTGGAAAAAGGCTGATCCCCCACGACAATGTCAAAACCGTTCTGATGAAACTCCTCCTTGAAATCATTATAAATCCGGGATCCCATGAAAAGGCCGATATTACTCGCAAAAAGGTCATGTTTAAATCCCGGTTCAAGAATTTCCGCAGTCTTTGCCGCACCTCCGGCAATTTTCGCCTGTTCAATGATTAACACGCTGAGGCCGGCCTTCTGAAGATATAAAGCCGCAGTTAGACTGTTATGCCCCGCGCCGATGATGATCACATCTGCATCGTGTTCCATTATTCCGATATCTCCAATAGATTTTGATAGAATTCAGTTATGATGTATGAGGCAGAGCCTCGGGGAATGCGTTCCCAGGCGGAAGTCCTGGGAACGAGAAATTGGTTTATTGCTGCAATTCATAGTATCCCTGCCCCTGGCATGTCAGGCACTGAGTCCCCTGGGCCGTGGGATAGGCTTCACCGCATCCCGGGCATATCTCAGTATTTCCTTTTTTCAGAGGCGCGTGAAACTGGGTCACGCGGATGGGGCCATAAGACAAGGCATCTCTGTTAGCATTGACAACTGTTTCAACCATGACTTCCAGAGGAAGGTCTTTTTTGGGAGCCAGACGCATGTACCAGTTGTAAAGATTGGGAAACTGGCGCGCCTTTTCCAGGTCAAGCCAGACCCGATACCCGGTCAGTGTCTTTTTGTCATACAGACTTAAAGCAAACTTGTCCCAGTCCAGCACTTTCATCCAGCCGTTGCCGAAAGTGCAGGGTGTAAAGATTTGTATGGCATCTGGAAGACAGTGGTGCGTCTCCACAATAGCGTCCGCCTCCACATCATCTCCGAGTAGCTCCTGGGCCCAGTCCACCATAAACGCCCCCAATACAAGTCCGGGCGCCGTGAATCCGTGGAATGCCTCAATGTCAGCCAGGCATTTTTTTACTGATCTTCCGCAGACTTGGATATCAGATAGTTCCATACTCATTTATTCTCCTCCAAAACTTCACTCACCCATCCCATGGCCGCCATCATATTCGGGAAACCGGTCGTCGTCAGGGAGAGCAGAACAACATGGATAATTTCCTCCCGTGAGGCACCCTCACCAAGTGCTTTCCTGGTCTGAGACATTACCGAACCCCTGGAGTTTGTGCCGACAGCAATGCCGAGCTTCACAAGGTCCTGCGACTTTTCATCCAGAGGCCCTGCCGAACGGCAGGACTTGCCCAGTTGCTGATAGTCTTTCACAATTTCCGGAAATTGCTCGGAAAAAGTCTTATATATTTTAGGCAGATACATTTTTTGTCCTTTCATTGAGAGTTCGCAATTTGCCCGGTTCGGATTGACAAATCCGAACCCGCGGATTCAAACTGCCCGGTTCGGATTGAGCCGGTTCAGCCTGTCATAGTCTGCTATAACCAGTGCTATCTGAACACAGAACAATATCACAACAGCAACCGCTCCTGAGATATAAATCATCAGATGTCTGTTCCTCATCGTTATATATTTAAAAACGACACCTTGTTAAAGAATATAAACACCCATCCTTGACAGTCAAATAAAAATGATCATTTTTATGTGAAAGCACAGAAAACAAGGAAAAAACATATATCATGTTTCCGTTGACACGTCTCCCTGTGCCGCACTTTTTGGCATCAGAAAGAGCGTCACAGGATTCTGAGTTTTTTCCATATTGCCCTTTTTGACCCCGAAAAGAGCGATATAGGCCCTGTTTCAAGCCAAAATAAGCAGACAATCCTTTTGATATCAATAGATTACTGTGGCCCGACCCCCGTACAGTCCCCACCCCCCGTACAGTCCATTGCAACAGTACCTGAAATTCATTGCCGGGTGGAGAAAATCCCGATAATCGGATTCTGATTTTTCATGGCATAAAATTTATGCTATCCTTCATTTATCGGTTTACAGTTTTTAATCCCGAAAAATTCATAGAGACCGCCTAAAGGCGGAACTACAAACTTTTTATCATCTGCTTTTCAGGCAAAATAAAGGCTGCCAAATTTATCTGTAATTTTTTTTCATTTTTTGATTGACATCGTGTTTAACATCCACTATTTTAGACAAAAATAAGGTGCTATCATAGCTTAATAGGGAATCCCGTGAAAGTCGGGAACGGACCCGCCGCTGTTATCAGGGACGAACGCCACGAAACACCACTGTTCAGTGACCGGATGGGAAGGTGTGGCAAGTAGAGTGATCTGAGAGTCAGAAGACCTGCCTGAAAAAAAATGTCTGATCCTCCCGGAAGGTTGACAGACACAAAGATTTCGAGGATAAAAAAGGGGCATCCCGAATCGAATTTATTTCGATTCGGGATTTTTTTTTGCCATCTGCTAAGGATTATCGCTGAACCTTGCAGATGATACACCCACAATAAAACGCTACAAGGATTGTTTATAAGAATAAGGATTGTCTGCGAATCCTTTTATCCTTTTCTTATAAACAATCCCTGTAGCTATAATAAAAAGATGAAACAACAAAATATCATTCTATTTCTTATCGTTGCTTTTGTTTTCACAAACATGGCCAACGGTTTCGCTCAGACTGACAGCAAACCCGTGACTTTGGATGCGGTGGTCGTGACCGCTGAAAAATCGGATTCTGATTTTCAGACCGGAGATGTGGATACCGAACAAACGCCTGCTTTTTTCTCTGTCATCAAAAGAGAGCAGTTTGAAGGAAAAATGGAGAATCTGTCTGAAATCATTGAAAAAGAGGCTGGTGTCCAGATCCGTCAGTCCGGCGGACTGGGCAGTTTCTCCACAGTTTCTCTGCGCGGCTCTTCCAGTGAGCAGGTGGTTATTTATATGGATGGCGTCCCCCTTAACGAGGCTTCCGGCGGAGGGGTGAATCTGGCGAATATTTCCCTTTCAGATATTGCGTCTGTTGAAATTTATCGCGGCATAACACCTGTCAATTTTGGCAAAGCCTCTGTGGGCGGCGTGATCAATATCAAAACCCTGCGAGCGGAAAAAGGCTTGCACACCAGCGCAGGCGCAGGATACGGTTCATTCAACGCCCGCACTCTTGGCGCGTTCATCAATCATAAACCCGGGCAATGGGATTATCTGATCTCCGCGGATTATCTCAGTGCAGATAATGATTTTGAATTTCTGAATGACAACAGCACAGAATGGAACACATCGGATGACATACAGGAAGACAGAAACAACGCACAATTTGACCAGAAAAATATTCTTGCCAAATTGGGCTATGATTTTACAAACAATGTCCGGGTTGATTTTCATAATCAGTGGTTTTCAAAGGACCAGGGCCTGCCGAACTGGAGAAACAGCAGGCAGGCGAGAACATCCCTTGATACCACCCGGAATATCAGCACACTGAAACTCACCGCAAATGATTTGGGCTTATGTCACTTCAACACAGGCACCCGGATAAGTTACTTCCGCCAGGAGGAGATATATGACGACAGAGGCGGGCATATCGGGCTTTCAGGGAATCAGCACAACAAATACATCACCACGCGTTATGAGGCTGATTTCTTTCTGGAATGGCTCACGGAATTCAATACTGTCAGTCTCATGCTGGGCGGACAGCATGAAATCTATGAATCTGAAAATATTCTCGGTAAAGAGAAAACAGATGACAAATCCAGAAACACCTTTTCCATCAGGCTTCAGGACAGCATTTTTCTGTTTCAGGAAAAGCTGATGCTCACCCCCGGACTTCGCTGCATATTTCTCAGAGATGAATCAGAAGATGATGAAACCTCAAGGGATGAAACATATTTCAGTCCTCAGTTTGGTCTCAGGTATCGTCCCACGCAATGGCTCACTTTCAAAACCAATATGGCAAAATATGTTCGTGAACCCTCTTTTTTTGAACTGTTCGGGGACCGGGGCTTTTTTTACGGAAATGAGGAATTAAAAGCTGAAAAAGGGATCAATTTCGATGCGGGCGTTGAAATAACTCGGACGACATCTCATGACTGGCTGAAGCGCTTTTCTCTGAACATGGTTTATTTCAGAAGTGATGTGGATGATCTGATTACCCGCGTTTACTCTGCCCAGGGATTTGGCAAGGCTATGAACATCTCAAGCTCTTATATAAAAGGAATTGAGGCGGGACTGAAACTTGATTTTCTCGGCATCTTCCGGCTGATTGCAAATGCCATAAGGCTGGATACAGAAAATCAGAGCGAACAAGGAGATGCTGACGGAAAAAAATTGCCGGGCCGGTTTGAAACATCTTATCTGGCGAGAATCGAAGCAAAATATAAAGGAGTCAAGGTACATACTGAATATATCGTGGAAAAAAACAGCTATTATGATACTCCAAATCTGTTAAAGGCGGAAGACAAAGAAGAGGTCAACGCGGGAATATCCTGGCTTTTCAAATCATTTCTGCTGACGTTTGAGGCAAAAAATTTCGGGGATGATCACTATGAAGATTTTAACGGATATCCGCTGTCCGGGAGATCGTATTTTTTTTCAGTAAAATATAATTATTAAACTTTTAAAAGGAGAATTTTATGAAGAATTGGCTATTGTTTTTCAGGCAAAAATCATTGGTTGTGTCTGTACTGGCGGTCCTCGGGTTTGTGTTCATGAATGTTCAACCCGCGTGGTCAGAAGTGACGCAGACGGCTGTCGTTGTCACCACTGCTTCAGACTATAGCAGCGGCGCACATTCGGTGGTGACGGTTGATCCGGTCGGCGGCCCCCGGGTTGCTCAGAATAACCTCCTGCCGACAAAATCGGACATTGGCATAGCGGCTTATGGAAACTTTTTCTACCGTATCGGACGTTATCAGATGAATCATCTGACAAAATTCGACATCAATGCCCCGGAAACGCCGATCTGGCAATTTTCCGTGCTGGGTGCTGATGAAGACGCAAACCCTCATGACATGGTTTTTGTCAGCGAGGAGAAAGCTTATCTGCTCCGCTATGGTTCGGCCAAGGCGTGGATCATCAATCCTTCCGCGGCCACAGAAGATGAGTTTAAAATAGGAGAACTTGATCTCAGTGCTTATGATGACGCCGATGGCGTTCCTGAAATGCACAGCGGGGTGATTACGGATGGCAAGTTTTTTATCACCTTTCAGCGTCAGGACAGAAGCGGCGGTTACGGCAGCTGGGTTTTAAATGAGGCGTGGATGGCTGTCTTTGATACAGAAACAGACACGGAAATCATTACGGGAAAAGGGAATGACACGATGCATGGTATTCCGCTTCCCGCGAAAAATCCCCAGTCCATCCGGTATCTGGAAGAAAACAATACCATTTATGTGCAATGTGCAGGGGACCTGATGGATGCCATATATTCAGGAGGCATTGTCAGCGTCAGTCCTTCCGCGTATGAGACCTCTCTGATAATAGACGACGGTGATGATGATAACCATCCTTATGGAAACATCGCAGGTATGGCCATTGTCTCACCCACCAAAGGATATTTCGTGGGATACGCGGGATGGGAAGATAATTCGCTTTACACCTTTAATCCTTCCACCGGAGATGTGGACGATCTGACCATCGCCTATCTTAACAATAAAAATCTTGCCGGTATGGAAACCGGGGCTTATGCTGATAAAAACGGGATGCTGTGGGTCTGCAACGCCACAGACGGCGAACTCGTTATCATTAACACGGCGGATGATTCAATTGATGAAATTGTCTCCACAGAGCTGAATCCGCAAAGAGTGGCATTTGTGACAGTTGATGACAATCAGCAACCTGAAACCAGTTCTTCTGATGACGATGATGACAGCGGCGGGGGCACTTGTTTTATCGGGACGGCCACTGACGGGAGCCATGATTTTATACATAAGGCAAGTATATTCTCACTGCTTTTCATTGGGTTTCTGATGGCGTATTTTATCTCAGGGCGTTATCCGGAAGCCCGTAAATCTGGTATAAAAACTGAATCATAATTCAGTTTTCAGGAGAGCAAGCCTGATGTATGGGTTATAGGGGGTTAAGGGAAAAATGTAGTACAGCAACTCGTAAATCCGTCCCCCTCTTTATCTATTGTATAAGAGGGGACGGATTGTTCAGTTCCAGAAATGATGCCGGCACCGCGGGCATAATATTTTTCCGGAAGATATACGGAAACTGTATAATTAATTACTGGTTAGGCCCATATAATAGTGAGATAGAATAATTTTGATAACTGAAAAAAATGCAAAAGATAAATTTGCTGAATATGTGAAAAGTCCGTATGTGAAACCGCTTTTTATTCAAGGTAATTCTCTCGAAATACTAAAAGAATTATCAGGCGAATCAATAGATTGTTGCATGACAAGCCCGCCGTATTGGGGGAAAAGACAATATGCTGTAAATGGTATAGGTTTAGAAGAAAATTACAAATTATATATCAATAATTTGTCTGAAATATTTCTGGAGGTAAAGAGAGTTTTAAAAAAAACAGGATCTTTTTGGCTTAATATCGGAGATACATATAAGAAAAAAAAATTATTGGGAATACCTTGGAGAATTGCTTTGGAGTTAATAGATCAACAGGGCTGGATTCTCAGAAATGATGTTATCTGGAATAAAGTAAAGGGAGGCTTGGACAATACCAAAGACAGACTCGGGAATGTTCATGAATATATTTTTCACTTTGTGAAAAAAGAGAAAGGTTATTACTATGATGTAGATGCAATAAGAGCTAAAGCTAAAAAAAGTATGGTGAAAAACGGTGCTGTTGTTTCTGCAACTGGTGTCAGCGGAGTACGTTATAAACGTCAGATTGAACTTTCGGCAGAACTGTCTGAAAAAGAAAAAAAGAATGCTTATAACGCTCTTGAAGAAATTTTAAAGGATATTCGTGAAGGGAAATTGTCAGATTTCAGGATGATTATTCGCAAGCAGCAACGTACTACACACTCAGACTCTGTTAAAATTTCCGGCAGAGCAAAAGAGCTTAAAGACAAAGGCTTTTATTTTCTTAAATATCATCCAAATGGTAGCAAACCACGCGATGTATGGGATATTATACCTGAAGACACACAAAAAAGAAAAAAACACTATGCTGCTTATCCGGAGGACTTATGCAAAATTCCAATTCTTGCCACTTGTCCAAAAGACGGAGTTGTGCTTGATCCTTTCACTGGCACAGGCACTACAACGCTTGCAGCAATGAATTTAAATAGAAAATCGGTTGGCATAGACATATCAGAAGAATATATCAACATTGCTTTAACACGTTGCAATTACTTATTTTAAGACTATGCTTTGAAATTATGAGTTCAAATAACGTATTGGAATTGTTTGGCTATTCAGCAAAGTCGGACAATGTGCAAAATTGGAACGGGATCATTTCTGATCAGAATTGCGTATTCACTGATACAAGATGCTTTAAAGTCAGAAAAAGTCAGCCTGAAATTTCTATTGGAACTTGCACAGTAAGATATGGTAAAGATGAAAAAGATATAATTATTTGTCCTAAAAGGCTATTAGAGCGCAAACAGGTATTTACAGATTGTCTTCATTTACTGAGCCTCCATGAACCAGGAAATGAATTCCATATTGTTTCTGAAATTTCAATCCCTGGTGGTAGCGTAGATTATTTTTTAGTCTCAGCTAAAAAGGGAAAAGTTAAAGATTTTGTAGCAATTGAATTCCAGACGCTTGATACAACAGGTACAATATGGCCTGAACGTCAACGGCTATTATCAGATTTGGGAGTTGAAACAAATAGCAGTGAATCGCATTCAACTAAATCATTTGGTATGAATTGGAAGATGACTGCAAAAACAATTCTTGTTCAGCTGCATCACAAGATTGAAACATTTGAACATTTCAATAAGCACCTTGTTTTAATCGTTCAAAATTATCTTCTTGATTATATGAGTCGAGAATTCAATTTTGATCATTTACATAATCCAGCCCGAATAGGAGACTCTATGCATATCCACTCCTATTCATTAGAAAACAATAACGATATTTTCCGTTTAGAATTAGGATTCAGATTAAGCACAGATGCTGATGGTATCTCTATATGCCTTGGTTTACAAGCTGATGCCAAGATTGAACTTGAACATATCATTGCTGAATTAGAAAGAAAAATATCCAAAAGTACATTGTTGACTTTAGGGTAAACAAATGGGCCTAACTCGTGTCAAGATAAATCCAGACCGGAACAATTTACAAAATTGTTCTACAGAAACAATTTGCAAAATTATTCTACAGAAACAATTTGCAAAATTATTCTACGGGCTCGCAGAAACAATTTACAAAATTGTTCTACAGAAACAATTCGCAAATTGTTTCTGTAGAAATTTAAAGAAAGGAGATTGAATTCAATCAGATGAAAAAGATATTGCTGATTCTCATGTTCATTTTGTGGAGTGCCTCTGCTGTATTTTCCTATCCTGTTAATTTTAAAGATACGCAGGGCAGCCAGCTCCGCATTGACAAAAGACCGGAACGTGTTGTTTCCATAGTACCGGGAATAACAGAGATTATTTTCAGAATCGGGGCAGGAGATGCTGTCAGAGCAGTGACACATCACGACTCTTATCCTCCTGAAGTCTCGGAGAAAGAGATTGTGGGCGGATTCTTTTCCCCTTCTTTGGAAAGGATAGAAAAAATGCAGCCCGATATTATTTTTATTTCCGACATTCATAAAAAAGTAAAAGAAAGATTTAAAGATAAATGTCAGGTGATTTGTCTCCAGGCAACATCTGTTTCTGACAATTATCAGAATATTCTTTTGTTAGGAAAGATTTTTGACAGGGATGACAAAGCCGCCCAGATTGTCCGTGAAACAAAAGAATATCTTGAACACATTGAACTCAAGATAAAAAAGATACCTGAACCTGAAAGAAAAAGAGTCATCCGCCTGATGGGCAGAGACAAAATAATGACCCCCGGGGATGATTCCTTTCAAAATGATTATATCAGACTTGCCGGTGGGATTCCTCCCAAGCTGGGCAAAAACGGGCAGGTTGTTACAATTACCAAAGAAGAATGGATAAATTTTAATCCGCAGATAGTCTATGGATGTGGTGGCGACAGAGAAACCGCCAAAAAGTTCTTCAGTCAGCCCGGATGGAAGGATGTTGACGCAGTAAAAAATGGCAAAATATTTTACTTTCCATGCGACCTGACATGCAGAGCGTCAACCCGCGCGGGATATTTTGTTTCCTGCCTTGGCTCACGAATCTATGAGGATGAATTTGGAAACAAAGCAAATCAGATCATCGAAGATCGTATTACAAAATCGGTTCCCCTTCGTCTGAATTTGGATTATGTCAGGAATATTGAGATAATCCATAGCTATCTTTATGATTTTGTTCATAAAACACTGTTCATAGAGTTAAACAGGCCCATGGCGGCAGTCTCCACTCTGGAAGGATACCGAGAGGGAATATCGTTTGTGGGGAACTGTTACTCACCGCCCCAGGTCTGGGGAATCTATCATAAAATCAGCTTAAAAGACTCAAGGAGCAACTTATATAAGGTATTGCAAAAATCTGAAGAAAAAAATACCAGCATTCTTTTCACGGGTGCGGATATGGATAATCTGTCCGTAAAAAAGCAGAATTTCAGAGACATGGAAGTTTACGCGCTGGTGACGGCCGGGGTGAAATCCAATGCGGTCAGAATGTCAAAAGACAGCGGAAATTTCTACGAGCCCGGAACCATCAACATGATTCTCCTCACCAATATGAAGCTGACGAACAGGGCCATGACCCGTGCGATCATTTCCGCTACTGAGGCAAAAACCGCAGCCCTCAATGACATGGACATCCGAAGCAGCTACACATCTTTGGTGAATCAGGCCACAGGAACCGGGACAGACAACATCATCGTCGTGGAAGGAAGCGGCACACAGATTGAGAATGCCGGCGGACATTCAAAATTGGGAGAACTGATTGCCAAAGCCGTATATGAGGCGGTTCAGGAAGCGATTTACAAGCAAAACGGACTGGTAAAAAAGCGGGATATTTTTAAGCGTCTCAAAGAGCGGAAGATATCCCTGTCCGGTCTCATTGCCGAGTGTAAATGTGACGTTGAAAAAGGCGAGATGTTAGCTGCATTGGAAGAAATTTTTCTTGATCCGCGTTATGCCAGTTTCATTGAAGCCGCCTTTGCCATCAGTGACCATTATGAGCAGGGGCTGATTGAGGATCTGAGCTTTTTCAGAGCTTGGTGTGAACAGGTGAGAGCGGAGATTGCCGGTCGCCAGCCAAAGGAAATACAGAATCCTGTATCTCTTGAAAACCTTCCCGATGTTTTGAAAATGGCGTTTAATTCGATTCTGGACGGGATTTATGCGAGTCTGAAATGAGAAACCCGGGTTTTTCCGGCAGAGGGAAAAAACCGCCTCTTTTGAGAAAAAAACCGGATTTCTTCTCCGTCCGAATTTTCAGGATAAGGAATAATGACAACATACAGAATATTTTTTATTATCATCTCCCTTTTTTTCTGCGCGGCGGAAGTGCAATCCGCCATTAGAAATGTGACAGATCAGGTGGGGCGAAAAATCACCCTCTCGGATAACCCGCAGCGGATTGTATCGCTGGCCCCGAGTATCACGGAAATTATTTTTGCCATTGGCCGGAAAGACCGCTTGAAAGGCGTTACCCGGTTCAGCGATTTTCCGCCCGAAGCAGCGAAACTTCCCCGGATGGGATCTTACACTCAACTGAAATTGGAAAGAATTCTGGCTTTGAAACCAGATATTTGCATTGGTGTCAGAGACGGGAATCCTCCGACGATAATTCATACCCTGGAGGCTTTAAATCTCCCTGTTTATATGGTGGACCCTGGAAATCTGAATGAAGTGATGAAGACTATTCTGGAAATCGGCGACCTGCTGAACGCGGATGAGGCGGCAAAAACTGTGGTTCATGACATGGAGACACGGTTTTCTCGGATAAAGTCTCTTGCTGCAAAAGTTCCTTACCATCCCCGTGTTTTTTTCCAAATCGGAATTTCCCCCATTGTTGCCGTGGGAACCGGCACCTTTATTCATGAACTTATCACTTATGCAGGCGGTAAAAATGTTTCAGAAGGCCAAACCCTTTATCCTCGCTTCAACCGCGAGCAGGTTCTGGCGATGTCCCCGGAAGTCTTCGTCATCACGTCCATGGCCAGAGGCGATATATTTCAAAGGGTAAAAACTGAATGGAGCAGTTGGACAACCATGCCTGCCATACAGAACAAACGCATTTTTGTTCTTGATTCCAACCTGTTTGACCGCCCCACGCCCCGGCTGGCTGATGGTCTTGAACTGCTCTTCAGACTCATTCATCCTGAAATTAATGTAGGGTGGGTGGAGCGCAGCGGAACCCACCATTTCACAAAAACAAATGAAAAATGAAAATTTCAATGAAAATAAAACTCGTCTTCTTTTTCTGTCTTTTCTTATCAGCAGGATGCCCTTGTGCTTTTTCAGAAACCCAGCCAACTGATTTGGAGAAAAAAATAGAAAAAATGATCAGACAGGGGCAGGCATCCCAGTCGAAAACAGAGGCATGGGCAAAACAAAGTGAGGCGTATCTGAATGAAATCCGGGAACTCAGAAACCGGAAAAGATGGTTAAGCCATCAGCAGAACAAATATCAGATATATATCCGCAAACAGGAAGAAACCATTGAGGAGCTGGAGAGAAGAAAAAAGGAGACAGAGAAGATAAAAATGTCTCTGGAGCCTTTTCTGGATGAATTGTTCACGCGCCTTGAGGAATTTGTGAGAAATGACCTTCCCTTTCTTCCTGAAGAACGACAGAAAAGACTTAGGTTTTTAAAAGATTCCCTTGACAGTTACCATCTCGGACTTGATGAAAAAACAAGAAGGGTCTTTGAAGCCCTTCAGGTGGAAGTGGGTTATGGTGGGACTGTTGAAAAGACAGAGGGGACAATCCCATTGGAAAGCGGGTCTGCCCAGGTGAACATTTTCCGGCTGGGGCGCGTCGCACTGTTTTACCAGTCTTTGGACGGAAAACAGGCTGGCTGGTTTGATCGTGAAAAAAGACAGTGGGAACCCCTGCCTGGCAAATATGCCCGGGAGATTTCCCGTGCGATGGAAATTGCCGAAAAGAAACGGACCCCGGAACTTCTGGATATTCCCATCGGAAGCCCTGGACCATAAGCGGGAAAATCCTGCTGCAACAACTCATAAATTTGTCCTTTATAGAGCTTTAAACAAAATCTTTGTCATCGCGGAGGTGTGCGGGGCAAAAAAACGCTTCGCTTAATTTTTGCACTCCGGAACAAGCTTTTTGGGGCAAAAAAACGCTTCGCTTAATTTTTGCACTCCGGAACAAGCTTTTTGGGGC
>JAOZLU010000424.1:0-3811 GCA_029934695.1 Desulfobacterales bacterium
ATTTGCCAATGAGCAATTTACGCCCCATAATAATCCTCCTGATGGCGATGATATTCGGCATCATCATTGCCTTCTCATATCCGGCTTACAGAATCTCGGCCTATATTGCCCTTTCAGCATGCACAGCCTTTTTCATTCGGGGCCTTACACAGAAAAAGAACGAGTTGTTCCCGCTTATTCTCCTCTTCTTCATATATGGCTATCTCTCCATGCAGCCTTATGTCGCACCCGAATTTCCTTCTGATCACGTTATTCACTACGCAGACGGAGACAAATGGATCATTACCGGCGTTGTTGAGGGAAAGCCGATAAAAGACGGGGATCGGGTGAAGTTTATTCTGAACGCTGAAACCCTCGGCAGAAATACGCCAGTCTCCGGAAGACTTCGTATCACAGTTTCAGGAGATGTCCCTGACGACCTCTCTGCCGGCGACAAAGTTTCTTTTGTCAGCAGGATCAAAGCCATCAGAAATTTCAACAATCCCGGGGGATTTGATTATGAACGGTTCATGGCTTTTCAGGAAGTCTGGGCCACTGCTTCTGTTTACGGAGATTTGTCTGAACTGTTTGAAGTATTGGAAAACAAGGAAATCAGGGGGTTGGAAAAATTCCGCAGAAAAATTTCCGATCTGATTGAGGAAACAGGCCCGGGAAAGCATGTCGCCATACTGAAGGCCCTGATCATAGGAGAAAAAAATGAAATTGAACAAGATGCGCGAGAGGATTTCAGTCAGGCGGGCATTGCCCATCTTCTTGCCATTTCAGGGCTTCATATCGGTATTATTGCAGCATTCACATTTATTTTCTTCAGACGGATGCTTTCCTCTTTCGGATTCTTCCTCTGGGATATGTGGCCCAGAAAAGGAGCCGCTGTTTTGTCCTGGTTTCCCATAGTTGCTTATGGTCTGCTTGCCGGGATAGCGGCTTCCAGTTCCACCCAGAGAGCAGTCATTGCGACCACGGTTTTTTTCTTGGCAATCGTATGTGATAAGAACCATAATTCCATGAACATGCTGGCTATCGCGGCAATCCTGATCCTTTTTATTCATCCGCCGTCTCTTTTTTCAGTCCCCTTTCAACTCTCATTCTCTGCTGTTTTTTCAATCATATACGGCTTTTCCAAAATACATGACAAAAAAGCGGCAGATAAGGGAAATCGGATGAGGGAAAAATTATTATCCTTTTTTTTAGTCTCACTTTTTGCCACTCTCGGGACATTGCCTTTTATCATGCTTTACTACAACCAGGTGACACTGGTGGGGCTTTTCGCAAACTTTATTTTTATTCCTGTCATCGGTTTTGTTGTCGTGCCTTTGGGTGTGTTCTCCGTGTTTTTATATCCGTTCAGCATCAAATACGCCTCATTATGCATTCATATCAGCGCTTTTGTACTGGCAAACACGCTTGAAACAGTGACACCGACTTATCTTGAAATATTCGGCTTTTATATATTGGGATGGGCTGTTCTGGAAATAATGGCAATTTCCCCACAGACAACTGATGAGGAAGAGCAGGCCAGACGGAGACGGGCCAAAATCGTCGTTGTCGTAATCATGCTTGCAGGCATTCTCAATGCTCACTACTGGCTGAAAGAAAGATTTTGGCATGATGATCTGAGGATAACAGTGATTGATGTGGGCCAGGGAAGCTCCGCACTTGTGGAAACCCCGGGCGGCTCCTGTTTTCTCATGGACGGCGGCGGCTTTCCTGACAATTCCAGTTTTGATGTGGGAGAGAAAATTCTCGCTCCTTTTCTGCTGCATAAAAGAATCAGAACCATTGACAAAATTATACTTTCCCACGCTGACAGCGATCATCTGAACGGGCTTTTATATATTGCCGGGCATTTCAATGTAAAAGAAGTCTGGACCAACAGCGAGACATCAGATAACCCGAGTTATCTGAGACTTATGGAAATTATCAGTAAAAACAGGATTGATGCGCCTGAATTCAGGGATGTGATCGGCGAGCATGAGATCAACGGAGTATATCTGGAGGTTCTTTATCCGCCAAAGGATTTCAAAGAGGAAAAAGGCAGATCACTGAAAGGCAATGACAATTCCCTTGTCGTAAAGGTCACACTGGGAAAGACGTCATTTCTTTTCCCCGGAGACATTGAAGCCCAAGCGGAAAAAGAGCTTGTTGCAATGGCAGGAGATAAATTGAAAAGCACCGTCCTTATTGCGCCGCATCATGGCAGCAAATCTTCAAGCACTGAAGAATTCCTTGATGCTGTCAGCCCTGAATATGTTGTCATCTCCGCAGGATGGAAAAACAGATTCTTCCATCCGCATCCGTCGGTCACAGAGAGATATGAGAGGCGGGGATACAAAATATATCGCACGGATGAGAACGGAGCTGTAAGCATATCAGCGGACGGGGACTCAGTTACGGCGATCACGCTGCATATTTCCGGTTTTCAGAATATGACAGACTGACTTTCAACCTTTAACTTTCCACTATTGAAAAAAGGAAACATTATCATGGCACTCACAAAACAGGAAATTAACAGAAAATTATTTCATCTTTTTGCACTTCTTCTGCCTGTGGGAATTTTTTATTTCCCGAAGATATTTGGCATCTCCGATATTATGGTGACTGTTATCATCGGGCTTTTGCTGATGATCATTGCAGGTGTTGAGATACTTCGTTTCAAGTATCCGGAAATTCATAAAATATTTCAGAAAACTTTCCGCTCCATGCTCAGAAAGGAAGAGGGGGAAACAATAACGGGTTCAACGTATTTTATCGGGGCCGCGTTTATCTGCTCTGTTCTGTTCTCCAAGGATGCGCATATCTCCTTCATGGTATTGAGCATGTTCCTGTTCGGTGACGCGGCCGCAGCGATTGCCGGACAAAGCATTGGAAGGACAAAAATAGGCAGAAAGTCTCTTGAAGGTTCCCTGGCATGTTTTATGCTCTGCATGATAATTTGTTTCACTGTGTTCCCTCTTCTCCCGCTTCTCCTTGACGCGTGGGGAGGCGTTGTTCCTTTGCCGCTTATTTTCATTACTTCTTTCACTATTACCATTTTCGAGCTTATTCCCATAAAAATTGGAAGAAACTTCACGCTGAATGACAACCTTTCAGTGCCGGTGATCGCGGGGCTTGTCATGCAGCATCTTTATCCATTTTTTTCCTGATACTTTTGCCTTCAGGCGGTCATATTCCGCTATCTCACACAGAGGCACAGAGGGCACAGAGAAAAGCATATAAAAATCTGTGTCCGACTTCCGAACCAGACTGCCCCCCGGTGTCCGGCTGCTTATGCCCGGAATCAGTGCTCAAAGGGCGGGCTGAACTGGCCGGTTGCCTGAGATGCTCAGATTTTTGAATACAGATGGCTCTCTGTAATATATTGATTTCAAAGATAATAAAAAGAAATTATCCCCGGCATCTGATCCGATCTGCTGTAAAAAGAGCGGGAAATTATTGACAAAGGGACGCGAATAAATATAATAGAGGGTTTGACAATACCAGCAGATGAAAAATCCTCTGGCCTGCTCCCGCCGGTTTGACGAAATGTTTCCGATATGTCAGGCTTTTTGGGGGAGTGCTGAAATGAAATTTTAGCATATTTTGTCAGGGACATAAGGCGGTACTGAAATTTCATTTCAGCACTCCGTCCGGGCATCTTGGGGCAGACAACTCTTTGTCAATCCGGCAGCAAATGTTTCGGACGGGGTTGCAAACCCCGTCCGGCCATCTTGGGGCCATCTTGGGGTTGCAAACCCGTCCGGGCATCTTGGGGTTGCAGACGGGGTTGCAAACCCCGTCCGGCCATCTTGGGGCCATCTTGGGGTTGCAAACC
>JAOZLU010000424.1:3911-6290 GCA_029934695.1 Desulfobacterales bacterium
CCGGCAGCAAATGTTTCGGACGGGGTTGCAAACCCCGTCCGGCCATCTTGGGGCCATCTTGGGGTTGCAAACCCGTCCGGGCATCTTGGGGTTGCAGACAACTCTTTGTCAACCCGGCAGCAAATGTTTCGGATGGGGTTGCAAACCCCGTCCGGCCACCGGCCGGAAATCTTGGGGTTGCAAACTTGAAACCCCGTCCGGGAATCTTGGGGTTGCAAACTTGAAACCCCGGCCGGGAATCTTGGGGTTGCAAACTTGAAACCCCGTCCGGGCATCTTGAGGTTGCAAACTTGAAACCCCGTCCGGCATGGGGTGAATATTGCTTTCTGATTTGATTCATAAATCTTCGTTTTTGTTTTTTAATTGAAGGGATGCTTTGCGTCCGGGCGCGTTTCCATGCAGATGCTGGAAACCATTGTAAAACACTTTAAATTTATAAGGAAAAGGGATAAATCGTAATGCTCAGGTTGATGCGGGATCATGCAACAAGTTGGTTAATCAAGATTATTTTGGGTGCAATTGTTATTGTGTTTGTATTCTGGGGGGTTGGAAATTTCCGGGAGCAAAAGGCGAGTCAGATTGCATTTGTCAATGGAGAGCCGATCACCAGTGTGGAATACAGAGAGGCTTATAACAAGCTGGTTCAGCAGTATCGGCAGTTCGGGGCCGATCTGAATCAGGATATGATAAAACGCCTTGAAAAACAGGCATTGGACGGGCTGATTGACCAGAGCCTGTTGCGCCAGGAGGCGGAAAGACTCAATATTCGGGTTTCAAATGATGAGCTTGCCGAGACAATTATGGAAATGCAGGTTTTTCAGACGGATGGGGCATTCAACAACCGTCTCTACAGAAATCTTTTAAATAATAACAGGCTGACACCTGAGGCTTTCGAGGAACTGCAGAGAGACTCCATGCTGATAAACAAGCTGAGGTCACTCATAATGAACAGCATAAGAATTTCCGATAATGAAGCAGCAGAATGGTTCAAATGGAATGACGCGTCGGTAAATATTGAGTATGTACTGTTTGAATCATCCAAATATAAGGATATTGAACCTTCCCCTGAAGAAGTGAAGGCGTTTTTTGAGGAAAAGAAGGAATCCTATAAGACAAAACCCAAGGTAAAAGCCCAGTTCCTGCATTTTAAACCGGACGCGTACAAATCAAAGGTTGAAATTGCGGATGAAGAGATACAGGACTATTATGACTCCAATCCAAAGGAGTTTAAAACGGAAAAAACGGTAAGCGCGCGGCATATCCTTCTGAAATTGGACAAAAACAGCGAACCTGAAATTGCGGAAGAAAAAAAGACGAAAATCCTTGAAATTCTGGACAAAGCCAAAGGGGGAGAAGATTTTGCGGAACTGGCAAAAATCTATTCCGAAGGGCCGACCAAAGTCAAGGGTGGTGATCTTGGTGAATTCAAAAAGGGGGCCATGGTGAAACCTTTTTCTGACAAGGCGTTTTCCATGAATCCCGGAGATATCAGTGATCCGGTACGGACAAGCTTCGGATGGCACATCATCAAAGTTGAAAAAGTCAATGAGGCAGGAACACTTTCCCTTGATGATGCAAAAGAAAAAATCACCAAAAAGCTGACTGACGACAAGACAAAAGATATCGCTTATGATGAGGCGGAAAAGGTCTATGATTCTTTCTTTGAAGGGGATGATCTGGCAAAATTGGCAGAGGCTCAGGGCATTGAAATAAAGACAACAGATTTCTTCACAAGAAGCGGGCCTGCGAAAGACGTGAAAAACCGGTCAAAATTTGCCTCGGTCGCGTTTAAGCTTTCGCCTAAGGAAATGAGCGAAATTGAAGATTTCGATGACGGATATTACCTTGTTCAGGTGATAGAGAAACTTCCTGAAAAGACAGAAGAATTTGAGAATGTTGAGAAAAAGGTCCGGCGTGATCTCATAAAAGAAAAACAGGATGAAAAAGCCAACAAAGAGGCAAGTGAGTTTCTGACGGCTGTGAAAGGGGCCGGCTCCCTCGCTGAGGAGAGTGAAAAAGCCGGCATGACCTCGAAATTCACTGATTTTTTTAAGCGGAATGCTTCAATTCCTGATATCGGATATGAACGGGAGATTGCCAAGGCGGCCTTTAATCTTTCAAATGAAACGAAGTTTTCGGAACATGTCATAAAAGGAAGGAAAGGGTATTATGTCATTGCCTTCAAGGAAAGAAAAGAGCCGGAAGATTTCGAGAAAGAGAAAGAAAAGGTGAAGGAAAGACTGCTGCAACAGAAAAAGTTTAAAACCTTTGATGTCTGGGTGTCACAGTTGAAAGACAAAAGTGAGATTACCATTGAGCCGGATTTCCTGAATTAAGGTGGAAACTTGATGTTTGATGTTTGATGTTTGATGTTTGATG
>JAOZLU010000041.1:0-1615 GCA_029934695.1 Desulfobacterales bacterium
AGAATACGGAATTCACATATGACGGACAGACAACATATTGAGGATCTGATCGAATACCGGTTGGAGAGGCCAAACAGGCTGGCAGGCCTGAACCAAAAGGTGAGCGGACAGGTTATGGTTTTATAACGTGACCATACATGAATGTTGCTCCGCCGGCGTACGGAACAGATCTGTGTTATCTCTGTGTAACTGGTGCGGAACGTGGTAAGCCCGTATCTCCGCCCTGAATATCCGGGCAGGTGAAACCGCAAGGCACACTGTCGGGGATGCGGGTAAAAGAATGCCGGAAAAAGCGAATGCCGTCCTGTAATGAGGCGGATACGGACTGAGACATTGTCCGACCCGAAAGAGTGCGGACTTCCGGGCGGTGCCTGATCGTGAGAAACTTCGGAGAACCTTGCGTACGGAGAAAGCAGATGACGGCGACAAAAGTTGCCGGTGCTGCTCCGGGCATGGCGTACGTCATGTCGGAAGGCTCGGAATGAGTATTGCGAAGGTGGTGCGGTATTCCGACAATACCCGCCACCGGTTTCTGATAAAACAGAAGTTTACAGGGGCTTGAGCCGTATGCTGGGAAACTCGCATGTACGGTTCTTAGGGGGCTTGGGGCTGGCAACAGCCCCCGGCTACCCGACCACGTCATAGACTGCAATCATAGTTATACTTCAAAGAATATAAAATGAGGGTGATATGAGGCTATTAATAATTTTAACGATTGCAATATTTTCGGTTAACGCTTTTGCCCAAACTCCCCATGACCTCCCTTCATTTGGTGAATCGATTTCAAAGGAACAATTTCCTGAATACCGAGAATCTGAAAATGTCGAACGCGGATTAAGACGATATCGTGTTCAGCTTGAATATTTCAGAGAAGAAGTTTTGGAGGGATATAATCGTGCGGTTTTAGAGTACAGAAAAAAATTGGTTGAATACGATAAGAAATTTGAGATTGATAGAAAAAAAGGTAAAATAAAAGAAGAAGAATACAATACGAAGCACCTTTATTTGACAAATGAGCTCAGGAAATCAAGAGGCAGCGGTGAATATATGAACGCCTATTTCACCTATTTGAAAAAATACAAAGCCGAAGCGAAGTGGATTAAGTCAGAAATTGAAAGAGAAGAGAAAAAAAGATTTGTATTCTGATACAGGATTGATATGGAAAATATTATAACCAACTTTAAAGCCGCATGGTATGCGATGGAGGTATTGCTACCTGTTTTCTTTTTCAGTGCTGTTACGGTAATCTTGTTGTCATGCGCTTATAAGCGATATGCGCAATGTGAATTTTGGAAAAGTTCTATTGTTTTTCTTGTATTTTCCACTTTCGGAATCACTATCGGAATGTTTATGGGCGCAAGCAAATCTGACATTGTTTCGAGTCTTCTGCCGCCAGTTATCACACTCGTTTCAGGATATCTCGCTTACTTGGGTAGCAAGGAACTCCCCGAGCAGATTAAAGTGCTTATCCCTGGCGGAGTTTTCGCACTTCTTGTGTCCTTGCTTTATGCGGCTTATTATATGAAAGCATGGTATCTCTTTGTCAAGGAATAGCGTATAACCCACAGTGAGGACAGATTCGGAAGACGCTACACCGCGGACATTCCGGTGGATT
>JAOZLU010000041.1:1715-6436 GCA_029934695.1 Desulfobacterales bacterium
ATTCCATCAGGATTGAAGAAAGGGGAGAGATGCGGCGATGAATTTTAAAGAATTTAAAGAAAAATTTGATTCCTTTTTTGAGAAGGTGACAGCGGAAGAGCTTATTTCCGAGTTTGAACGGTTGGGGTGTCCGGTTGACCGAACTGGTGAGAACTTCCCTATTGAATCCGACAGAGAAATAGTAGTCAGTGCGGAACTGATTTCCAGTTCCGAGCATGTCGGTCATATCTCTGATTATAACAAAGATGGACATAAGTATTTTTTTGAAGTTGAAACTGATCTTCCTTTTACCTGCAAGGAGTTAAAAGGAGTTTTATCGCAACGCTTACTTTGAACGCGGGATACGAGCCTATAATTCTTCCCTCAGTCAATTTCACAAAATTCAAGGATACTGACAAGGGAAATATTGTTCTTGAATCAGAACAGCTATGAAAAGGGCATATTCCAAGTAGTGCCTGACCAAATAAGTTTTGACAAGTGGAGTTCCATCCATTATGATATCCGATGACTCTGGATAACTGACTACCGCGACAACTAACAAATCCGTCCCCTGCTCGGCCCGGATTGCCAAATCCGGGCCCGCGGGATTTGGCAATCCCGCGGGAGCGAAAAAGGAAGGCGGATTTACGAATCGTTCGGACAAGTGACGACTATGTTTCAAAATTTCAAAATGGTTTCCCGGCTTGTGTTTGGCCGGGGATGTTTCAATCAATTAGATGATATCATACAGAAAAAACGGACAAAGAACAGATCCTTCATGATATTTGTGACAGACGATGTGTTCAAAGATACTGATCTTGCAGCCCGAATTCCCCTGAAATCAGGGGACTTGATGCTCTGGGTCAACGTGGATAATGAACCCACAACCATGTTGGTGGACATGTTGACGGAAAAAATTCAGTCTTTTTCCGAATCACTGGCTGCGGGCGTCATCGGCATCGGCGGCGGCAGCACCATGGATATTGCCAAAGCTATATCTCTCATGTTGACTAATCCCGGTTCCGCTACGGATTACCAGGGGTGGGATCTGATAAAAAATCCTGCTGTGTGGCATGTGGGGATCCCGACCCTGGCAGGAACCGGGGCCGAGGTGTCCCGCACAACCGTTCTTGTCGGTCCTGACAAAAAGCTGGGCCTGAATTCGGATTACACCGTGTTTGACCAGATCGTGCTTGATCCTGAACTGATTGCCGACGTGCCTATAGATCAGCGTTTTTACACCGGGATGGACTGCTATATCCATTGCGTTGAATCCCTGAACGGCACATATCTGAATACCTTCAGCAAGTCTTATGGGGAAAAGGCAATGGAGCTTTGCAGAGAAGTTTTTTTGAATGATGACCCCGAGGGCGATGACAAACTTATGATGGCCTCATATTTCGGAGGCATGAGCATTGCCTACTCCCAAGTAGGCATCTGTCATGCCCTTTCTTACGGACTGTCCTTTGTGCTGGGGATTCATCACGGTGTCGGCAACTGCATCGTGTTTGATCAGCTTGAAGAATTCTATCCGGAAGGTGTCCGTGAGTTCCGCGAGATGATGGCGAAAAACGACATCCGGCTCCCCGCCTCTCTCCGCAAAGTCAGCGATGCGGAGATGAAAAAAATGGTTGATGTCGCACTTGTACTTGAGCCGTTGTGGGAGAATGCGTTGGGAAAAGAGTGGAGGCTGATGATGACACGGGAGCGGATTGAGGTGCTCTATGGGCTGATTCTTGGGCAATAAATCGGGCAATTTTTATCTCATTTTTTTGGTGGTGCGATATGCAGATTCAACTCATCTTTTACAAACAGGAGGAGATTATACTGTCAGGCTACAGATCAGCCTGGCTTTCATAAGCCAAAAGTTCTTCAAGCCCCTCTTTCAATGAATAGGCAGGGGAATATCCCAAAATATCTTTTGCCCTATCTGTCGAAGCATAAGAATGTTGAATATCGCCGGCCCGGACTTCCCGGAATACCGGCTTTATATCAATGTTGAGGATGTCATTGACTGTTTCAACAAGTTCAAGCAGGTTGCAGGATTTGTTGGTTGCGATATTAAACGCCTCCCCTTTGCCGGCTTTGTCAGAATGCATGGCAAGCAGATTGGCCCGAACCACATCTTTGACATAAACAAAATCCCTTGTCTGTTTTCCGTCACCGAATATGACAGGCGTCTCCTTTTTTTTAAGGACATCAGTAAATTTTGAAATAACGCCTGAATACATTGAAGACGGGTCCTGACGGGGGCCAAACACATTAAAATATCTGAGGCTCACAGTTTCAACATTATAAATATCTGAAAAAACACGCATATAATATTCGCCGGTGATCTTTGACAACGCATACGGAGACTCAGGCTGAGGCAGCATCTGCTCGGTTTTGGGTAAAACAGGATCATTGCCATAGACTGCTGCTGAACTGGCCATCACCACCCGCCTCACCTTATTTTCTCTTGCAGCCAGAAGCACATTCATCGTACCGGTAATATTGATGCTGTGATTATCTTCGGGACGGTCAACCGAATCAAAAACAGAAACCAGTGCCGCCTCATGAAACACATAGTCCGCTCCTTTCATGGCATCAGACAGAACATCAAAGTCTCTTATGTCTCCCTTTATAAGCGTGCTTGTGTTTCGGATATGTCTGATGTTGTGTTCATATCCTGATGACAAGTTATCATAGACAATGACAGTTTCTCCCTTTTTTACAAGTTCTTCTGCAATATGAGAACCTATAAAGCCACACCCCCCTGTTATAAAATATTTCATGAATACACTCCCGCCTTCTTTAATTGCGTGGTTCACCGCCTTTATTAAATCGACAGTGAAAAGTTGAAAGTCTGTACGCAGCCGTCTGAAATTATTCGATCTGTGCGGTTACAATTTTCAGAGACAGCCAAATCTCCGGAAAACGGAATCTCCGGGCCTCTGATTATCTGTCGGGTTATTCAATTTCAGGCAGTTATCTCTAACCCCACAGGCCGCAAAACTACAGGAAATCCAGATAAAATGCCCGTTTCCGTTCTTGTCCGTCATCCCAGGCAAAGCCTGTCCAGCGGCGCAGGTTCCTTGCCGTTCAATATCTATACCCTGCTAATGATCACTTAGTCAATAGCCAAATAATCAAACGAAAATAAAAAGTTGAAAGTAACTCCGTAAATGATTGAAATTGTTAAATGGCATATATCGGTTCGGAAAATATCTGTATCAGTGATTTCAGTAAGTTACGAGAACTTACGACTGACGAGTTAATTGATTTGGCATTAGAATGTGCTAAAATTTCATTTCAGCACTCCTCCCAATTTATATTTCAATCATAAAATTCCTGTAGAAACCTTATGATTTGTCTTATAATAAAAACCATATAAAATCAGGATGTTAATTTATGAATGAAATCGTGAAGGTTGCATCAGGTGTAAGTGAGCTGGACAGTTTGCTGGACGGTCTTTACATCGGAGACAATGTCGTCTGGCATGACGATTCAGGCAGTCTTGCCTCTGTGTTTTATCTTAATTTTATCCAGATATCCCAGGCTGAAAAAAAGCCTGTCATCTACGTCAGCTTTGACCGGTCTCCTAAGAATCTGTTCGATAAGCTTGGTCCTTTGGCTGACAGTCCGATGCTTACCGTTTTGGATTGTTTTACCTGCGGAAAAGGGGCTGGCTCACCCATTTTCCTCAAATTCTATGAAGAAAAGAGAAGCGAATATTCCTGCCAACTCATCAGAGTGGAAAAGCCTCAGGATGCGGACAAGCTGATGGACATCCTCTATGATACTCATGCCACCATGGAAGGAGACGTGCGCCTTGTGTTTGAAAGCCTGACGGGAATGCAGGAACTCTGGGGCGGAGAAGAGCATATTCTCAATTTTTACGTTCATTCCTGCCCCCGGTTGTATGAACTCAATACCATTGCCTACTGGATTATGGAAAAACTCGCCCATTCCCCCCGTCTCAGGGCGCAGATTAATCGGATTGCCCAGGTAGCAATTGATCTGTCTGTAAAAAGAGGTACCACTTCTCTGACCATTTTGAAAGCTGAAAAACGAAATCTGGAGATGCTGAACAAGCCCTGTCATTACTGGAGCAAGGATCTGAATGTTTCATTTGATTCCGAAAAGCGGGCAGGCCCCATTGACCTCGGCCCGCGCCTGAAAGAACTTCGCACCCGGCGCGGCCTGTCCCAGAAGGAACTTGCAAAACTTGTGGGGGTGACATCCAGCAGCATCTCCCAGGTGGAAGGCAACCTCATATACCCTTCCCTGCCGGCACTGATCAAAATGGCGGAAGTCCTTTCTGTGAAAGTCAGTTCTATTTTTCGGGACAAAGCAGATATGAGAAGCCGTGTGGTTTTCCCGGAAGCAGAGGCCGGGGAGGTGAGATGTCAGAATCTTCCCGAGAGAAGCGTTCATATAAAGTTGCTGATTCCCGCGGATATTGAAACCCGGGCAGAACCTTATCTTATTGAAATTCCGCAGGATACAACCCTGCCAGGTCATTTTTTTATCCATAAAGGTGAGGAAACCGGTTATTTATTATCAGGGAAATTGGAGTTTATGTTGGAAAAAGAGGATTACACAGTGCAACCCGGTGATGTTGTCTGTCTGACATCTGAAATACCTGTTCAATGGAAAAATCCGGGACCGGATGTGGCGCGGCTGCTCTGGATCAAAGTCAGATAAGATGGATCAGTATCTCGCCGGACGGGGTTTTTCTCGCCGGACTCTTCTCGCCGGAC